>CBIHQA010000029.1:0-16144 GCA_966211475.1 uncultured Neisseriales bacterium | reverse complement strand
CTTCGTGCGTGACCGGCAGCCAGGCAGACAGCGTGGCGTCCAGGTCGCCGCGCGCAACGCCTTGCCACATCAGGCCGGCTTCCACCGGAACCAGTTCAACCGGGTAACCGAGCTTCTTCTTGATGATTTCTGCGGCCACATAAGTGGTGGCCACGCTGTCAGACCAGCTTTCGACATAACCGATCTTGATGGTCGGCTTGTCAGCGGCTTGGACCAGACCCGTCGTGGCGGCCAGGGCCAGCGCGACACCCGTACAAAGCAACTTGCGACGATGCTGCATGCGGTTCTCTCCCTCGTGGAAAAACAGATCGGCCCGGCCCGTTGCGCACTTTCCCCGCGCAAGCTGACAAGCAGCCGAGGTAGCATGAACATGCTAGGGATAGGGGGTGATTGGCACTGTTGCGACGTCGACAACTAGATGCGGAATTGCGACGTGGAAGAAGCAAGCGCTGAGCTTGGGTAAAACGGGGAACAGATGATGGTTTTCCTAGTTCACGATCCTTCCTGCAACCCACCAGACCCTGACTCGGCCACCTTGCGCAGTCGCTCCGTCTTACGCGGTAACATCCTTCGGCCGATCACCGCCGCCGTCTGTGGGATGTATTCATTCGCCGGTGCAAAGATCACCCTCGTTACGGTTGCCCTGCAGTTGCCTTGCCGAATGTCTCCGACACGTCGATCGTGCTCAGGCCCTGGTTGAACAGTGCCCGCAGCCGCTCGCCTTGTGGCGTTCGCTGGAAATACACATACAGCGGCTTGTCTTCCAGAAGAGGGCCGTCGAACACCAGCGAGGATGCATACTGGCCCAACGGAGCACTGTTACGTATCAGGTGGTCGAACACATGATGGTCAACCACGGCCAGGTCGACCCGCTTCACGGCAACCTTCATCAGATTGCTTTCGTCCGACGGCGCCAGGTCGACATGCAATCGCCCATCGGCCCTGCGGCGGTCGAAATCGGCGGTGTTCAGATAACCGTCCACCACGCCGATCCGGTAAGGCGCCAGTTCGTCCAGGGTGCGCCACGAGATGGAATGGCTACGCAAACGGGCCATGCCCAGCGGGCTGGAACCGATCTGCTCGGAGATCAGCGAGTCGCGGCTGCGCTCCTCGCTGAAGTAGGCGGGGAAATAACCGGCGTATCCCTTCGCCTCGGCCCCGAGCTTGAGCGCACGGGGCCAGGGCATGAACTCCAGCTTCACCTCGATGCCGACCGCCTGGAAGGCGGCACGTACGACGGCGGCGGACCCGCCTTGCTGTGGCAGCTTGTCACCCACATAAGGCGGCCATTGCAGCGTCGTCAGCACCACGGTTTCCGCAGACACGACATACGGTGCAGCCGCCAGCAACACGGCCAGCAGGGGAACCGACAGCCTGTGCAATACGTCTTTCATTTCATTGCTCCAGGCTGCGGGACGGCGATGTTCGCCCCGGCTTGCCGGCCGATCAGCCCTTGATGGCCTGGCTGAGATGCTTTTTCACGATCTTGCCGTACTCGCCCGTCTCCTTGAGCTTGCGCAAGCCAGCATTGAACTTCTTGATGAGCTCCTCCCCGCTAGTCTGGGATTTGGAGGTCAGCAGAAACAGCCCTGAGTCGGACAAACCCTCAGGTGACATAGCCATATCCTTATCGGTTAGGCCCGCCGAGCGGTACGCCTGCCGTCCCTGGATTTCGTCCGTCAGGTAGAAATCAGCTTTCCCGTCGCCCACCAACTTCGCACACGGCGTGATGTCCGCTGCCTCCACCCGCTTGACAGTCCCGTTCTTGATCAACGGGTCGATGAAGGGCAGCACGGTCCAGCCTTTGGGAATGCATACCGTCTTGCCCTTCAAGGCAGTGCTGTTACCGACGGGGAATTTGTGGTCTGCCCGCATGAAGGCGCGCTGGGTCAGCGTGAAGATCGGGTCGGAGTAGTGAAAGCAGCCTTGCGTTCCGCCGACTCGAACCAGGGGAAGGTGGCAGCGTATTTGCCGGCCTTGGCATCGTCGTAGGCCTTGGTCCAGTCGACGAAGGCGACATCGGCCGTATCTCCCATCACGGCGAATGCCCGTTTGACGATCTCGGCCGTCATCCCTCCTTCCGGAAGGTTCTTGTCTGCGAAGGGCGCATAGTCGTTGCCGGTGGACACGCTGAGGGTCTCTGCGTGAACGCTCAGCGCGGCCAGACTCACAATGGCCAGCAAACCGCGAAGGAGACTTTGCTTCATGGCGTAGTTCTCCGTTTCAGGATTGGAGAGAGTGCGTTGCGGTGCCGGGACAATGTGCGTGCGACAAGCAGGACATCGAGTGACCCGCAATCCTAGAGGTCGGGCTCTGCGGAGGCTGTTGCGCCGACGACACCCCGGCATGGAAATGCGACACGGGTATGCAGCTGAATGACATTAGTCGCCACATCACACAGCCCCCCTTTTCTTGAATAGCAGACACTTTGAAAATATGCTGACTCACGGATGACCGGATGAAGGGAGGCCCCACAGAAACCTTACCGGTCGAAGCGGGTCCCTGACGGCCAGCCTGTCGAGCCACCCTCGTACCGGACTGGCCGAAAAGCCGACTTGTTGCATCACCAATGCGGGGTTTGTTCGGCGTACCTTCTCAGCAGTTTCAGCCTTTGTGGGTTCAGAGACAGTAATCACCTGACAGTTGACCACCAAGCTGGAGCGCCCCCCTTTGCCTATCTTCTAATCCTCCGCTAGCACGGAATCTTTTGCTCATCCTCGTAACACACGTCATATCATCGGCATAGAAGACATCAGGAAACGGCCATGCCCACCGAAGACGGAACATTCCCCCTCCTCGCTACGCAGCTCGACACTTTGAATGCGAGGTTGGTAGAAAGCATCGGACGCTGGACGGCGGGACACCAGGACTGCGCGACTGCAGTCCCGAGCCTCTTTCTCTTTCGGCGGGACACGCCGACGCAACCAAGCTCCTGCCGGGTGGAGGCCAGCGCCGTGTTTGTCGTGCAGGGCGCCAAGCAGTTATTCGTCGGCGATCATGTGTATGGCTATGACACCAGACGCTTTCTGATCAATTCGCTGGATATTCCGGCGCGTTCACAGGCGCTGCAGGCTGGCCCGGATAAGCCTTGCCTAGGACTGGTGCTCAAACTCGACCTGCATATCATGGCGGAGCTGATCGCACAGAGCGCCCTGTCACCGCCACGCGATCGCGTAGCAGCGGGTAGTTCGGCGCTCGGTACCATTACCCCTGACTTGCTGGAGCCCTTCGTTCGCTTGATTGGGCTGCTGGACGAGCCCGCTTCTATCCCGGTGCTTGCCCCGCTGATCAAGCGGGAGATCCACTACCGCCTATTGATGAGCGACCAGGCGGCCCGGCTGTGGCAAATCGCCTCGGTGGGCAGCCTAAGCCAACGAATTGCCCGTGCCATTGACTGGCTGCGGGCAAACTATACCCAGCCGCTACGGATCGACGAACTCGCGGACCACGTGCAGATGAGTACATCGAGCCTTCATCACCACTTTCGCCAGCTCACCGCGATGAGCCCCTTGCAGTACCAGAAATGGCAACGCTTGCATGAAGCCAGGCGCCTGATGCTGAACGAGCGCCTGGATGCGGCCGGTGCCGCGTTCAAAGTCGGTTATGAGAGCCCCTCGCAATTCAGTCGCGAGTACAGCCGCCTGTTTGGTGCGCCACCAAAACGCGATATCGAAAACCTACGGCACCATGCTGACAGCGCGAACGGACTTGAGCGGCTCCAGGCGGGAAACCGGGGTCTCCTGGCCAACTCGGAAGTGGTCTGACGCCCCCCTTGATCGTTGATGATCAACCCCGGCCCGAAGATATTGAATTATCGTTCTGCCGCGCTCTTTGACCTTGCTAAGGACAGGCTGGTTGAAGGTTCGGTTGGTCGAGGCCCCTACCCTACAGAGACAGAATCCAACTCACCAGACTCCTCGCTTCTGCGTCACTGACTGCGTTCGGCGGCATCGGGATGCTGCCCCAGGCACCGGTGCTGCCGTTCCTCACCTTCTCGATCAATTTGGCTTCCATGTCCTTGTTGCCCCTGTATTTGGCAGCGACGTCCTTGAATGCCGGACCCAGCATCTTGTTGTCGACACTGTGACAGGCAAGGCAGTTCTTGGCCTTGGCGAGATCTGGATTGGCCTGGACGGCACCGGTGGCGAACAAGGTGGCAGCGAAGGCCGCGGTGATGACTGCGTACTTCATGGTTTTCTCCGCAAAGTGGCTAAGCAGGTCATGCGGATTCTTCACATATTGTCTTGCCGGCTGATAGCAAGATGCAGTGCATTTCTTGCCTGATCCTCCGTCGCAACTGCATATGGGGCTGTGCGCCCCCCTGCGCTGGAGAATCAGGCAAGAAAACAGCAGGATCGAGCTAACGGGCGGCCGCGGCGGTCGGGAGAATGCTTCCCATACTCTTCCGCCTCCGGAGACCGGGAATGACCACGCTCCACATCAACGGCAAGGCGACGCAAGTCGATGCCGATCCTGACACGCCGCTGCTCTGGGTCCTGCGCGACACCCTGCAGATGACCGGCACCAAGTTCGGCTGCGGCATGGCGCTATGTGGTGCCTGCACAGTCCATCTGGATGGCCAGCCCATCCGCTCTTGTTCCACGCCGATCTCCATGGTGGAGGGTAAGCAGATCGTCACCATTGAGGGGGTGGACAGCTCGAAGGTCGCCAAGACCGTACAGGAAGCCTGGCAGCGCCTCGACGTAGCGCAATGTGGCTACTGCCAGTCCGGTCAGATCATGAGCGCCACTGCGCTTTTGACCAGTAACCACAAGCCGACCGACGCTGACATCGATGCCGCCATGGCCGGCAACATCTGTCGCTGCGCCACCTACGTTCGTATCCGCGCCGCTATCCATGAAGCGGCCAGGGCACTGGCTTGAGGAAGCGCACCATGACAATCACTCCGCCCTCCCGCATCGAAAATCAAAGCCGTCGTCGCTTCCTGCAAGGCGCGGCGAGTCTGACCCTGGCGGTCTACCTGCCTGGTGCTGCGGCTGCGACTACCGGTCCGGGGCTGTCACCCATTGCAGCCAACACTTCCGAGCCGGCCTTCGAGCCGAATGCCTTCGTGCGCATCGGCACGGACAACTTGGTCACGGTGATCTCCAAGCACATTGAAATGGGCCAGGGGGCTTACACTGGGCTCGCTACCCTTGTTGCCGACGAAATGGATGCCGATTGGTCGCAGGTACGGGTGGAAGGCGCGCCGGCCGATGCCAAGCGTTACTTCAATACGTGGTGGGGCCCCGCACAAGGCACTGGCGGTAGTACTGCCATGGGCAACTCGTGGGAACAGATGCGTCGGGCAGGTGCCACGGCTCGCGCCATGCTGGTGGCTGCCGCGGCCCGGCAATGGCAGGTGCCGGCGAGCGAGATCACAGTCAGCGAAGGAGTCATCCGCCATGCGGCGTCTGGCCGCTCGGGACACTTCGGCGAGTTCGTGCATGCCGCTGCCCAGCAAGCTGTGCCAACTGACATCAAGCTGAAGGACCCAAAGGATTTCAAGCTGATCGGCAAGCACGTGCCGCGCACGGATGCGGTGGCCAAGACCACCGGTAAGGCGCAATACACGCAGGACGTGCACCTGCCGGGCATGCTCACCGCCGTGGTCGCACATCCGCCGCGCTTTGGTGCCAAGGTGAAGTCCTTCGATGCCTCAAAGGCCAAGGCCATCCAAGGTGTAGTGGATGTCGTGCAGATTCCGACCGGTGTCGCCGTGTTGGCCAAGGACACCTGGACCGCCCGCAAGGGTCGCGACGCGCTCACCGTCGAATGGGATGAATCGCAGGCATTCAAACTGAGCAGCGAACAGCTGTTTGCCCACTATCACGACCTGGCCAAGCGTCCCGGCGCAGTGGCCCGCAAGCACGGCGACCCGGACGCCGCGTTCGCCCAGGCGGCCAAGGTGCTACGTGCTGCTTACGATTTTCCGTATCTCGCGCATGCCGCGATGGAGCCGCTCAACTGCGTAGTGCAGCTGGGCAAGGACCAATGCGAGATCTGGAACGGCGAACAGATGCAGACGGCCGATCAGATGGCTGTGGCCAGCCTACTTGGCTTGAAGGTCGAACAGGTCAGGATCAACATGCTCTACGCAGGCGGCAGCTTTGGCCGTCGGGGCAGCAAACACGCCGACTACCAGCTGGAAGCCGTGAACATCGCCAAGGCCATTGGCGGGCGGGCTCCGGTCAAACTGGTCTGGCTGCGCGAAGACGATATGAAGGGCGGCTACTACCGACCGGCCTTTCACCATGCGCTCGAAGCCGCGCTGGATGCCCAAGGGCGTCCAGTGGCCTGGCGACACCGATTGGTAGGGCAGTCCATCCTGACCGATTCGCCGTTCTCGATGATGGTCAAAAACGGCATCGACTTTGCATCGGTGGAAGGGGCCGGCAACCTGCCCTACGCCATCCCGTCGTTGCTGGTCGATTTGCACACGCCCACTGACATTCCGGTACCGGTGCATTGGTGGCGCTCAGTAGGCTCGACCCATACCGCCTACTCCACCGAGACCTTCATCGACGAATTGGCCGTCGCCGCCGGTCAGGACCCGGTGGCCTACCGGCTGGGTCTGCTGCAGGAACATCCACGCCACACCAAGGCGCTGCAACTCGCAGCCGAGAAGGCCGATTGGGGCAAACCGTTGAGCTCCGGCGAGGCAGGCGACCGCCGAGCACGCGGTGTAGCGGTACATGAGTGCTTCGGTACCGTCGTGGCAGAAGTAGCAGAAGTCACCGTCAAGCCGGATGGCAATCTGCGGGTCGATCGCGTGGTATGCGCGGTGGACTGCGGCACCGTGATCAACCCGGATAACGTCCGAGCGCAGGTCGAAGGAGGAGTCGGTTTTGCCTTGTCGGCGGCCCTGCATGGCACCATCACCTTCAAGGACGGTATGGTCGAGCAGTCTAACTTCCACGACTACGCACCGATCCGCATCAACGAAATGCCCAAGGTGGAAGTCCATCTGATTGCATCCTCCGCGGCGCCAAGCGGCATTGGTGAGCCAGGCGTGCCGCCGCTGGCACCTGCGATGGCCAATGCCGTCGCTGCCGCCACCGGCAAACGTATCCGCAATCTGCCGATCAACACCGAGGAACTGCGGGCCTGATGATGGAAAGCGTCGACCTGCAAGTGTTGACGGCGGCACGCCGCTGGGCGGCCGAAGGGCGACGCTTCGCCTTGGTGACGGTGGCGCGCACCTGGGGTTCGGCGCCGCGTCCGCCAGGATCGTGGCTGGCTGTGCGTGACGACGGACAGGTGGAGGGGTCGGTTTCCGGCGGCTGCATCGAAGACGACCTGATCCGCCGCGTCCGGGAAGGACGCTTGGGTGAAACCATCCCGTTCAAACTGGTGTATGGCGTGACCAAAGACGAGGCGACCCGCTTCGGTCTGCCTTGCGGCGGCACACTGGAACTGGTGGTGGAGCCTGTGCCGGATACGGTCTTGCTGGAAGACTTGGCGCAGCGGCTAGTGCAGCGCCAGCTCACGCGGCGACAGGTCGACCTCGCCAGCGGCACCGTCACACTGTCCGACGCCCGTCTTGGCGACGTGCTGCACTGGGATGGCGAACGCCTTGCAACCGTGCACGGTCCGCAATGGCGCCTGTTTGTCGTCGGCGCCGGGCAGGTTTCCCGCTACCTCGCGCCAATGGCGCAGGCGCTAGGCTACGACATTACCGTCTGCGACCCGCGCGAGGAATACGGCCCAGCCTGGGATGTGCCGGGCACCCGGCTGATCACCGACATGCCCGACGACGCCTTGCTCGCCATGCAGCCGGACGAACGTTGTGCCGTGGTGGCGCTCACCCACGACCCCAAGCTCGACGACATGGTGCTGCTGGAAGCGCTCAAGGCGCCGGTCTTCTACGTGGGCGCACTCGGTTCGAGTCTGAACAATGCCAAGCGGCGCGAGCGGCTCGCGACCTACTTCGACCTCTCAGCCGATGAACTGGCCCGCCTGCATGGCCCGATCGGACTTCCGATCGGCAGCCGTACTCCCCCCGAAATCGCCGTGGCGATCCTCGCCGAACTGACCGCAGTGAAGAATGGCATCACTGCCCCCCAGTTTCGGGTGCCGGACATCAGTCCGGCGGCCGGCGTCGTAGCCCGCGCGACGCCTTGACCGGGAAATCCCCCGCATGACTCCCATCGTTGGGCTGTTGCTCGCCGCAGGAAGCAGCCGCCGGTTCGGCGCCGACAAGCTGCTGCAACCACTCGCCAACGGTGAATATATGGTGACAGCAAGTGCGCGCCGCCTGGCGGCGGCGACCGACCGCACCATCGTGTTGGTCCGCCCCGGACAGCCGGCACTGTCTGCCGCACTGGAGAAATTAGACATTGAGATCGTCGAAGTAGAAAACGCGGCGAGCGGCATGGGTGTCACCCTGGCCGCCGGCGTACGCGCTACGCCTCAAGCCGCCGGCTGGGTTGTGGCCCTCGGCGATATGCCATACGTCGCGGAAGACTCTCTCCATCGGGTCTGTACCGCACTCCGGGCCGGAGCTTCCATCGCAGCTCCGTTTTATGGCGGCAAACGCGGTCATCCCGTGGGATTTAGCCAGCAGTGGTTCGATGCGCTTCTCTCTCTCAGCGGAGACGAAGGGGCTCGGTATTTGCTTCTGGCACATAGAGAGGCCATTAGCCGTATTAGCGTAGAAGATCCTGGATGCCTACTAGATGTCGATACACCCGGCGATCTGGAATCGCTGGGGTTGTTGGCCTAAGACCATATCGGCTCCGCTGTAGCTCCCTCCAATCTCACCAGGCGGATCTAGTGGACTGCATCCGCGTCTCTCCGCCAACCACGCCTTCGGCACCCATCAGCGACGTGGGCTTCAGTCGCTTTAAGCTGGCAACGAATTTGCTCATAGGCCCATGCTCAGAAACGGCACATATAGGCTACAGAAGCTTGACCTTAGCGTGCTTGGCTGCCGCGATCAACGCGCCGTCGTCGGTAGCCAACGGCAAACCGGCTTAATTGCGTCTCCACGGAAACCGGGCAAGATCACTTGCCGCCTTGCGGAAAGACGGGACGCTGGAACGCCTATCACGGCAGTGGTTGGATCAATGACGCGGCGTGTAAGCGGACACACGCCCCTCACGACGACAAACCGGCCTCCGCCTCCCGCATCATGCGGAACAGCCAGTCGCGCAGTTGCGAGAACGGGGCCTTCTGCCCGACATCCGGCGCGGCGACCAGGTAGTAGCCGCGCCCGGTCTTCACCCGCAGGTCGTAGGGCGCCACCAGGCGGCCGGCCGCCAGGTCGTCGCGGACGAACAACGGATCGCTGATGGTGATGCCAACGCCGCGGGTGGCGGCGGCGATGGCCATGTAGTCGGTATCGAACACCTGGTCGTGATGACCGGTGACCGGCCCTTGGCCGGCGGCGCGCCACCAGAGCTGCCAATCGCCGCGGTCGCGGGTGGGGTGGATCAGGGTCTGGGCGGCGATCTGTTCCAGCGACATGCGGCCGGCGCCGTCCGGGCACATGTCCGGCGTGCAAAGCGGGGTCAGCGCTTCCTCGTGCAGCGGTTCGGCATTGTCCGGCAGGCCGTCGAGCGAGCCGTACTGGATCGCGTAGTCGTATTCGTCCCAGCGAATGGTCGGCGCCTCTTCCCACACGGTGGTCAGGCTGATCTCGATGCCGGGGTGCGCGAGGTAGAAGTCGCGCAGCCGCGGCATCAGCCACAGGAAGGCGATGGACGGGTAGGACTTCACCCGGATCTGGTTGCGGTGTTCGTCCTGCAATTGGGCGCAGGTGCTGGCGATGACCTGCAGCGCGGTCTGGGCAGCCTTGAACAGCGACTCACCGGCCTCCGTCGGCACCGGCACGCGGTTGCGCCGCTCCAGCAACGCAAAGCCGAAGAAGTCTTCCAGGTTCTTGATCTGGTGGCTGACCGCGCTTTGCGTCAAGTGAAGTTCGTTGGCCGCCGCGGTGAAACTTTGCAGGCGGGTGACGGATTCGAAGACGCGCAGCGCATGCAGCGGCGGGAGTCGGCTCATGCAGCGCATGGGGTGGATTGGTCTCTTTCGATTACACAGACCGGCAGGCGCTTTGTCAAACCGCATTCCAGCGCTTCGCTGACGATGCCGCAGGCGTCCGCAACCTCGGCGATGCGCAGCGCCGGGTCGCCCCACAAGGTGACCACGTCGCCTTGGTCGGCATCCGGCAGGTGGGTCAGGTCCACCGCCAGCACGTTCATCGCCACCTTGCCGACGGTGCGGCTGCGACGGCCGTTGACCAGCACCGGCGTTCCAGTCGGCGCGGTGTAGGGGTAGCCATCGCCATAGCCGCAGCCCACCAAGCCGACGCGCAGGTCGCGGTCGGCGACGAAGCTGGCGCCGTAGCCGAGCGACTCGCCCTTGCGGACTTCGGTCAGAGCGATCAGCTCCGACTCCAGCCGCATGACCGGAATGAAGCCGTGGTCGAACGGCATCGGCTGCACGAAGGGGTTGTTGCCGTACAGGATGGAGCCGGTGCGAACCAGGGCGCCGTGAGTGTGGGCGTCGCGCAGAACGGCAGCGCTGTTGGCGGCGGTGAAAGGGAGCCCGGTACGTTGCACGACAGCCAGAAAGCGCTGCCAGGGTGCGTGCAGATCGGTGTCGAGGTCGTCGGCGCTGGGGAAATGGGTCATCAGGCCCTGGACGCGGGCATTGGGGCAGCGGTCGAGCTCAGCCAGCACGCCTTCCACCTCGTCCGGCCGGAAGCCGAAGCGGTTCATGCCAATGTTCACCTTCACCCACAGCTTCAGCGGCTGAGGCAGGCGGGTGCGCTGAACCAGTGCGAGCTGCTCGCGGTTGCACAGGGCGATGGTGCCGTCCAGGCGGGCCGCCTGGGTCAGTTCGTCCGCATCGAGAACGCCTTCCATCAGCAGGACCGGCGCCCGGAGGTCATGCGCCCGCAGCAGTTTCAGGTCGTCGAGCTGGACGGTGGCGAAGCCGTCAGCCTCCGGCAGCGCGCTGGCGATGCGCAGCAGGCCATGGCCGTAGGCATCCGATTTGACCACCGCAAAGGCGCGCGATTTCGGCGCGATCCGCTTGATCACACGGTAATTGTGGCGCAGGGCATCGAGGTCGATCTGGATACGGGTGGTATTCAGCATGGGCTTTTCCGATCACGGTTTTGCCCGAACACTATCAACCCGACCGTTCGCGGAAAAATGAATTGTTTGGATACGGTTATCGATTCAATTCATTCCCGTATTCGGCGTTTTTTGCGACATGAATCTAAATAATCCCAGTATGAGAACGATTCATTTCCCTGTTGAAGCGGACCGTGCAAGACTGGCCCCATCGATCCGCACCACCGCACCCAACATGGTTACAGAGCTGGTGCCTGGGGGATCGAGCCAGATGACTCTCGGGGACCGCTTTCATGAACAAGTATGTTGGCCTGCTTCTTGCCGCTTCCGTATTGATCGGTGGCAATGCTTTCGGTGACGTTAAGCAAATCCGTTTCGGTATTGAACCGGGCTATCCGCCCTTCGACGTGAAAATGCCGGATGGTTCGCTTTCCGGTTTCGATGTGGATATCGGTAATGCACTCTGTGCGGAATTGAAAGCGAAATGCGTGTGGGTGGAAAACCCGTTTGACGGCATGATCCCGGCGCTGAAGGCCAAGAAGTTCGACGGCATCCTGTCCGGCATGTCGATCACCGAAAAGCGCATGCAGGAAATCGACTTCACCAATCGCCTGTACCGCTCGCCGTCCCGCCTGGTGGCCCGTGGCGACGCCAAGCTGAAGCCGACGCTGGAAGCACTGAAGGGCAAGCGCATCGGCGTGCAGCAAGGCACCACCGAAGAGAACTATGCCAACACCTACTGGGCCGGCAAGGGCGTGGAAGTGGTGAGCTACCAGTCGCAGGACCAGGTGTATTCCGACCTGGTGGCCGGCCGCCTGGACGGTGCCCTGCAAGAAGCGGTGCAAGCCAGCGAAAGCTTCCTGGGCAAGCCGCAGGCCAAGGGCTTCGCCTTCGCCGGGGATTCACTGCGTGACGACAAGATCTTCGGCATCGGCGCCGGCATCGGCTTGCGCAAGGACGACGCGGTGCTCAAGAAGTCGCTCAACGAGGCGCTGGCCCGCCTCAAGGCCAACGGCACCTACACCCGGATCATGAAGAAGTACTTCGAATACGACATCTCCGGGGACTGACCGGACGCGGTTCGGGCTGCTGGCAAAGGGGAGTGACGCCGCATCAGACGGGCGCAAAGCAAGCTTTGCTGATTTGACCGACGGCACCCCATCCGCAGCCCCCTGAGACTTTCCCCACCCTCCAGCTCCCGCCCTCTGGCGGGAGGGTTTGTTTGCTCTCCGGACAACCGGAAGCAGTACGTGCTCACGAGCCCGTGGGGCCAGGGGAAATGTTAGACGAAGGTGTCGACGCCGCCCGGCCGCCAGTTGTGCAGGACACGGGTATAGGCTGGTTGTGCTGCTGTCGTGGCACCGACCGCTTCGGTGCCTTCGCTGCTGTCGCCACGGCCGCGGGACTGGCCATTGGCTTGTTGCGAGCCCTGCTGGGACTGCGTGCCGACGTTGACGTTGGTGAGGTTGAGACCGCTGCCGGCGAACATTTCGATCAGCTGCGGGCTGGCGTCCTGGATCGCTTCGCGCACGGCGACGTGCGGCGAGACGAAGGACAGCGTCGCCTCCTGGTTCTGCAGGGTCAGCCGGACTTCCAGCGGGCCGAGTTGCGGCGGATTGAGTTGCAGCTCGGCGGATTGCACCTGCTGGCCTGCCATCATCACCACACGCTGGGCCAGCGCATCGGACCAGCGATCGCTGGCCACCGGGGGTGCGACGGACCAATCGGCGGAACGCGCAGCGGCAGCCGGGACAGCGGTTGCCTGCCGCTCGGCGGCGTGGGCCGCATGTGCCGGGTGGGCATGCAGCATGGCACTGAAATCGGCGGCGGTGGCGTCTGCATCGCCGTCTGCGCCAAGGCGGCGGGTTGCTTTGCCGGCAGCCGGATCGTCGGCAAGGATTGCCTCTTCGGCCTTCAGACCGGCAAGGCTTGCCGTGGGAGCTGCCTCGGTGGTCTTGCCGTCACCGGTATCGGATTCGATCGTCGGGGCGGTCTTGGTATCGACCGGCGCGACCGGGGCAGTCAGCATGGCGATCCATGCGGCCGGATCGGCGGGGAGCGCGCTGGCGTCGGTTTTGTCAGCCTTGCTCTCTGCCGGCTTGTCCTTGGTGACAAGCGGATCCGCCATCAGGTCTTCGGCGGTGGCGCCGGAGAACTGGGCTTGCAGCAGGCTCAGGAAATCCGCGCCGCCGGTCTGGTCGGAAGCCGCGGCATCCGGCTGGGCGGCAGCGGCGGCTGGAGCGGAAACATGGGTGGCGACGATCATCGAAGGCGTCCGGGCAAATTAGGATCGCCCGGTATGCAGCAGGAAGCGTGCCAGCGCCAGATCAGCGCTCGTGGCGGGCGTGGAAACTGGCCCGATTGGCGAATTCGTCCAGCAGCTTCTGTTCGCGTTTGCGTTCGTGCTGGGCTTCAATTTCCTGATGACGGACTTCGAGGGCTTCGAAGGCTTTCACCTTCTGCCGGCGCGCACTCCATGCCTCGCGGGCGGTCGCGGCGCGGTGTTCGGCACGGCTCACCTCTTCACGCTGCTGAGCGAGGGCCTGGTCGAGCTTGATCATGAAGGACTGGAAGTCGCGCCACTGGTTGACGGTCATGCCGCGCTGCTGGCTGTCGTTCAGGCGCTGACGGTAGTCGGCCAGGTAGCCCGTCAGCTGTTCGAGCCGTGTCTGCTGCTGCTGAAGGCGCTGCTGTTCCACCTGCATGACGCGAGCGGCCTCGTCCAGCTCGTTGCGGGCGAGTTCAAGCAAGCGGGCAAAGGGGAATCCGGCCATGGTGGGGAGCACGGTGAACGAGTCCACAGTATAGCCCGCTCGGCACCGCGGTCTGTCGGATTTGGCGGAGCGGTATCGCCCCGCTCCGTGCGGATTGCTCTTCTCTCCGAGCGATTTACCCTCTCTGAGCTATTTTCCGGTTTGCGGCTCGATCCGGGCAAAGACCATGTGCTTGCGATGTCGGCGGGGGGTTTCGATCTTGCGCAGCGCCACTTCCACATTGGGCGGCACGACCTTGCGGTAGCGCAGCACCCACGGCAAGCCAGCCACGGCGCCGATCAGGGCGGGTAACAGCGCGGGTTCTCGGAGGACGCCGCCGAGCTGCCGCAAGGACATCCGTAATGCGGTCGATGCCGGTCGGCGCAGCCAGGTACACCACAAGCTGTTACGCAGCAGAAGGCGCCGTCGGGCCAGTGCATCGCGCAAGCTGGACGGATGATGGTGGATCACCACGTCGGGCACGTAGGCGAGATGCCAGCCTTCGGCGGCCAGGTCGACGGTGACCAGCCATTCCTCGCCGCCCAGGAACAGCCGGGGCTGGTAGCCGCCCACCGCCAGGAAGGCGGTGCGGCGGATCATGCAGGCGCCAGCCATCAAGCCGAGGATTTCCTTGCCGGGGAAGCCGAGCAAATTGGGCAAGGGGCTGTCGGCCATCTTTGCGCTGGTCGGGTCTTCCCGGTTGTAGGGGCCGACCAGCACCCGGCCGGTGACGGCGGCCAGCGAGGGATAGGCGTCGAGCAGGTCGGCGGCCCGTTCCAGCGCGCCCGGCGCCCACCAGGTGTCGTCGTCGCAGAAGGCGATGTAGCGGGCCTGGACCTGCCGTGCGCCTTCGTTGCGGGCGGCGGCGCCGATGTTGTGATCGAGCCGGATCAGTGAAACCTGCGGGAACCGGGCAGCAACCGCAGCGGCGGTGCCGTCGCGGGAGGCGTTGTCCACCACGTAGATCGGCGGCGGGTCGGGCAGCGTGGTCAACCGCGTCAGCGTACGCAGCAGTTCGATCTGCCGGTTGTGGGTAAGCACGATCACCGCGACACGGGGCAACGCGGAGGACGGCGGGCTGGCCAGGGTGGCGTCGAGCATCAGATCCGGGGTCATGGTGGGCAGACTCCTCAGGCGTCCATGAGTTGCCAGTAGCCCTCCGGCGCCCAGGCGTCGTCCAGCCCGGGGCGGCCGCCGGAGGTCAGGGCGCGGCATTGCGAGCGGTAGCAGGCGACGGCGCGCTGCTTCATCGATAGGGCGTCGGAGGAACCCTGAAATGCTTCTCGCCGCAGACGCAGGCCGAGGTCCTCCAGCGCGGAGATCCGTTCGTCCAGCTGGCCGGGGAAGCGGCGGTACAGCGCATCCTCATAGGCCAGCCAGGTGATGTCGGGATGTCGTTCCAGCAGCGCCAGTGCGACCTGGTGGGTCAGGTGGTGGTCGGAATGGAACAGCCCCATCGGCATCAAGACGACGCGGGGTGCACGGGCTTGCAGCAGCGGCTCGAGCTCTTGCAGCAACGATTCGGGGGACGGGGATTCGCCGTACTGGCTGTCCTGGAAATTGAGCCAGAGCGGATGGCTGCCCAGCAGGTTGAGCGCGGAGCGGTCTTCGTAGCGGCGCATGCTGACTGCGTCACTGCCGCTCCAGAAGCCGGAGGTGCGGTCCCACTCGGTGAGTGGCGCTTCCGCCGATGGCCGGCCGGCGAAGACGGTGATGACCACCGCACCGGGAAGGCTGGCCAGCAGGCGGCCGCAGGCAAGCACGGCGTCATCCAGATGGGGGGACAGCACCAGCATGCGATGTGGGGAATCATCCGTCAGCGCATCGAAGATCGACGATGCGCGCACCGACACCTTGTTGATGGACGACACCGGGGTCGACGACATGGACTCAGCGGATCAATCGGGTGAGCAAGCTGCTGAGCGCCAGACCGAACCCGACGGCGATACCGACCGACGCCAATGGATGGCGACGCACGCAGTCACGGGCGGCTTGCGTCAGCAGGGATGCGTTGTCGATCCGCAGGTGGCGATCGTCCTCCCGGTTTGTCCGGACGCGGGAGCTGGCTGCAGCGGCAATCCGGTCTACGGCGGCCTGCGTGTCCGGGCTGAGGCTACCGGGACTGATGGATGGCGGGGCTTCCGTGGGCGTGGACGTGTGGAGAGAGGGCATCGGAGCTCCTTTTCCTGGTGTGTTCGAAGCCTTGCGTGCTTCGAAACCCCTTGTCGGGCGGGGTACGCGGATCCGGTCTGCGACAAGCCTTCGCAAGCGATGTGCCAGGTACGCCAATCCGCCTTGCCGCCTGCC
>CBIHQA010000028.1:0-16150 GCA_966211475.1 uncultured Neisseriales bacterium | reverse complement strand
GCCGGGGGGGGCGGGGGGGGGGGGGGGGGGGGCGGTTTTTTAACCGCCCCTCCCCGGGCGGGCCCTGGCGGGGGGGCCCCCCCCCCCCCCCCGCGCCGCCCTGCAGAAGGACATAGCGAATGAGCGATGTAAACGAAATCCTGTCCCGCGCCCGCCAGCGCGGCGAGCAACTCGGGCTGCCCTACGCCGGTGCCCTGCTGCCCGACGAAGCGCACACCCTGATGCTGGCCCGGCCGGAAGCCAAGCTGGTGGACGTACGCTCCGCCGCCGAATGGGCGCTGGTCGGCCGCGTGCCGGGCGCTGTCGAGATCGAGCTGAAGAGCTGGCCCGGCATGGTGCCGAATCCGCACTTCCAGGATCAGCTGCGGGCCCAGGTCGACGCAGAAGCCATCGTGATGTTCCTGTGCCGTAGCGGCGCCCGGTCCCACGACGCCGCCATGCAGGCCCAGCAACTGGGCTATTCGACCGCCTACAACGTGCTGGAAGGCTTCGAAGGCGACAAGGATGCGAACGGGCACCGCGGCATCGTGGGCGGCTGGAAGGGCCGGAAGCTGCCCTGGGTGCAGAGCTGAGCATGGCAGACCGCTACGCCGTCGTCGGCAACCCGATCGCCCATAGCAAAAGCCCGGCGATCCATGCGGCCTTCGCCCGCCAGACTGGCCAGGACCTAATCTACGAACACCTGCTGGCGCCGCTGGATGGCTTCGGCGAGACAATCGGGCGCTTCCGCGCGGAAGGCGGCAAGGGGCTCAACGTCACCGTCCCCTTCAAGCTCGAAGCGCATGACTTCGCCGCCGGGCAGGGCACCCTCACGCCGCGCGCGGCATTCGCCGGGGCGGTCAATACGCTGGCTTTCCGCGACGACGGTTCAGTGCTGGGCGACAACACTGACGGCTTGGGCCTGCTGGCCGATCTGGTTCGCCTGGGTACCGCACCAGCTGGCCGACGCGTGCTGCTGATCGGCGCCGGCGGGGCCGCCCGCGGCGTGCTGCAACCGATGATGGAGGCCGGCCCAGCCAGCCTGACTATCGTAAACCGTACCGTCGAGCGCGCCCGGGAACTGGCCGACCGCCTGCCGGGCACGCCGGTGCGGACCTGCAGCTTTGACGAGCTGGCCGGGCGGACCTTCGATATAGTGGTCAATGCCTCCAGCAGCAGCCTGGCGGATGCTGACCTGCTGCTGCCGACCGGCATGTTCGCCCCTGGCGCGCTGGCCTACGACATGATGTACGGCGCGCAACCGACGCCTTTCATACGCCAGGCACAAGCACTCGGCGCTAACCGCACCGCGGATGGCCTCGGCATGCTGGTAGGGCAGGCCGCGGAGAGCTTCCGGCTGTGGCGCGGCGTGCTGCCGGATACCGAACCGGTGCTGGCGACGCTGCGCGCCGCCCTGAACGCCTGACCTTGTTCCACGTGAAACCCTAGGTTCTGTTGACGCTTACTTCTCCGGAAGTAAACGTCAACAAAACCTACCCACACCTGCCGGCCCCGGACGTCCATGACCACTTTTTCCTTCGCCTCCACCGCGACGAACCGCACCCGCCACGGCGTCTTCTATTGGATCAAGCGGCTGATCGGCTGGTCGATTCTGCTGGTGATCGCCTACAACTTCTGGATCCTGCTGCATGTGCTGTGGTGGGTGAACCACAATCCGGACAACACCTCCTTCATGCGCGAACAGCTGAGCCTGATCCGCCGCGACGAACCGGGCGCGCAGCTCCAGCATCAGTGGGTGCCGTATGACAAGATTTCCCGCAACTTGAAAGCGGCACTGATCGCCTCGGAAGACGCCACCTTCGTCGACCACAACGGCTTCGACATCAAGGGCATCCAGCTCGCCTTTCAGCGCAATCTGAAGGCCGGCAAGATCGTGGCGGGTGGCTCGACCATCAGCCAACAGCTGGCCAAGAACCTGTTCCTGTCCGCCAGCCGCATGCCGTGGCGCAAGGGCGAAGAAGCGATGATCACCGTGATGCTGGAGCTGGTGCTCAGCAAGGAACGGATCTTCGAGATCTATCTGAATTCGATCGAATGGGGCGTGGGAGTGTTCGGGGCGGAAGCCGCCGCGCAGCACTACTACAACAAGCCGGCTTCGCGGCTGTCAGCCGCCCAGGCAGCCAAGCTGGCGGCGATGGTGCCGAACCCGCGCTACTACGATAAAAACCGTCGGGATGGTCGCCTGCTGGGCAAGACCCGCATCATCCTGCGCCGGATGGGCTCCAGCGAAATCCCGGATTGAGCGGAGACCGGGCAAACGTCCGGTCTTTACAAGACCCTTCAGGGCGACGGCGGACGTTCCGGCGAGGGCTTGCCGGTGAAGCGCTTCAGATTCTTCGGCGCAATGGCGTCCGGCTCACCCTGCGGCGGGGTGGGGGGCGGCACCATGGTGGTTGGCCCGTGGTCGCCCATGTAGACACGGAAGCGCTCGCGCTGCTCCGGCGTCAGGCTCTTCCATTGCTGGCGCCAGCTTTCCTGCAACTGCTCACGCTCGGTCGGCGACAACTGACCGCTGCGCCATTTCAGGATCAGCGAATCCCGCACCATCCAGCGCTGGCGTAGCTGCTCGGCTTCGCTCTCCGACAAATCACCATTGGCGATGGCCTGCTGCAGACGCTTTTCGCGAAACTGCCGACGCTGCTCAAGCTGGTTCTGCAACTGCTGCGATTCGGACTGGGCCGCATCTTCATCCCCCACGGCAGCCGCCGGCCCTGCCCACGTCGAGGCAGAGACCATCAGCAAGCCCGCGGTCAGACCGGGAAGCCAGAAAGGCGAGTGAGACATCGAACCAGACTCCGAACGCACGGAACCCTCCACAGCAAGTCCGCGCGAGATGTTACTTGATGATTCGTCCGCCGGGGGAGCGGCAGGCTGGAAATCAGTGTCGCGCCCGGCTGTCACCGGTTTATGTCTTCGCCCATGTGGATTGTAAAAAGCTGTTGGGAACCGCTTTCCCGGCAACCGCTTGTTACAGATGCCCTTGACGTCGGCCGGCGTTGCTGTGAAGTTACGGGCACTTCTATTCTGCACATGACCGTCGCCTAGGCGACGCGTGCTCAAGGCTACCGGCATGGACAAGAAAAGACTGCTGCTGATCGACGACGACGAGCGCATCCGCCAACTGCTGATGCGTTACCTCACCGAACAAGGGTTCGAGGTGGACGTCTACGCCGATGCCAGCCAGCTCGAAAAACGCCTGCAACAGCGCCGCCCGCACCTGCTGATCCTCGACCTGATGCTGCCGGGCGACGACGGGCTGACGGTCTGCCGCAAGATCCGCGCGCAGGGCGACCCGTTGCCCATCATCATGCTGACCGCCCGTGGCGACGACATCGATCGCATCCTCGGGCTGGAAATGGGCGCAGACGACTACCTGCCCAAGCCGTTCAACCCGCGCGAACTGCTGGCCCGCATCCAGGCGGTCCTACGGCGGCAGACCAATACCTCGGCGTTGGGTGCGCCGCTCGACCCGAGCGAGATCTACGACTTCGGCCCCTACAAGCTGGATTGCGGCCAGCGCAAGTTGTTCAAGGGCGACGAGGAAATGGTGCTGACCCAGGCCGAGTTCGCCCTGCTGCGCGTGTTCGTCCAGCATCCGCGCCATCCACTGTCGCGGGAACGGCTGCTGGAGCTGTCGCGCGGCCGCGAATTCGAAGCCTTCGACCGCAGCGTTGACGTGCAGGTATCGCGTCTGCGCAAGCTGGTGGAAGAGAACCCGTCCGAGCCGAAGTACATCCAGACCGTCTGGGGCTTCGGCTACGTGTTCGTGCCGGACGGCGGGCCGCGTTAATTGGCACGATTCGGAATCCTGCCGCGCACGCTGTTCGGCCGTACCGCACTGCTGATCCTGGCGGTGCTGGTGGCAAGCCAAGTGTTCGCGGTGATGCTGGTCCGCTACCAGGAGACCCTGCTCGCCGCCCGTCAGGTGAGCGAACAGGTGCTCGATACGCTGGCCGAGCTGGAAGGCACCATGCAGTGGCTGGACAGCGAACAGCGCCAGGCCTTCCTTACCGAATACAACCTGCCCTACGGATTGAACCTGCTGCCGACCACCCTCCGTGCGCCGGCCCGTACCGATGGCCTGCCGATGCTGGCCGACGCCATCCTCGCTCAGCTGCATCACGACGGCCTCTCACCGCGCGACGTGCGCTTGCAGACCATTCCGCGCTCCCGCCTCTGGTTGCAACTCGACCTGGCCGGCGAATCCTACTGGCTGACCGTGCCGCTCGGCCGGGTGCAGACCGGCCCCCGGCAACCGGTGTGGCTGACGGCACTGGCATTCGCTTTATTGGCAATGACCGCCGCCTGGGTGTTCGCCTGGCGGCTCAACCGCCCGCTGCGGGCTTTGCGGGAGGCGGCCTCCGCCCTGCGTGACGGCCGCAAGCCCGCCCCGGTGCCGGAGGAAGGCCCACAGGAACTGGCCGAACTGGCCGAGCAGTTCAACCGCATGGCGGTCGCCGTCGAACAGGCCGACGCAGACCGGCGCCTGATGCTGGCCGGTGTCAGCCACGACCTGCGCACCCCGCTGACCCGCTTGCGGCTGGCGCTAGAGTTCCTGCCGGACGACGAACAGCGCGACGGCATGCTGGGCGACATTGGCGACATCGACCGCATCCTGCGGCAGTTCATCGCCTTCATCGGCGGTGAGCCGGCCGAGGCCGAACACCCCACCGACCTGCCAGCGCTGCTCGACAAACTGGCCCAACGCTATCACGGCGCCGGCATCGAGCTGACGGTGGACTACGACAACACGTTGCCGCTGGTCTCGGTGAAGCCGCTGGCGCTGGAACGGCTGCTGAGCAACCTGATCGACAATGCCCATCGCTACGGCGCAGCGCCGATCACACTGCACCTCCGGCAGGTCGGACAGGAACTGGAACTCGCCGTACGCGACCAGGGTCAAGGCATCCCGGAAGCCGCGCTACCCCACCTGCTGCAGCCCTTTACCCGCGGCGAAGCAGCACGCGGCGGCGACGGCGGCTCGGGCCTGGGGCTGGCGATCGTGCAACGGATCGCCGCCTCACTGAATGGCCGCGTGGCATTCCGGCGACCGGAAGCGGGCGGCTTTGAAGTCGTACTGACCTTGCCGCTGCGTTGAGCACAGGCGTATCGACATCGGTAATGCCCGACGTTTGCTTTCCAGTCGCTTCCCGTTACACTGGAAAAAAAGCGCCATGCCCTTATCTGGGTTTGGCGCGACTTCTCGCCCCACCCGATGGGGCGTTTGTTTGGCAACGGCCTACGCGCCGTGCCCAGTAGATGAAAACCTGCCAGGCCAGTAGTGGCTGCGCTCAACTCGCGCAGCGAGGCTCCCTCGCCACAGGCGATCTGGTCCTTGTTCTTGGCGGCTTTGCTGCCTAGAACCGGCCGACGCACCGCGTGGCGGGGGAGGTGGAGTGGGAGGGATCAGGGAAGCAGCGATGCGCCACTGATGTCCGAATCAGTCGGGCTTTGCCCGACGCCACGCCGCCTTGGCAATTACGAGAATGACGCGGCCGCAGCCACTCGCGTAGCGAGGCCCCCTCGCCGGCGGGCGAGGGCGGGGGGAGTGGGATGAAATCAGGGGAAGCAGCGATGCGCCACTGACGTTCGAATCAGTCGGGCTTTGCCCGACGCCACACCTCCCTGGCAATCACAGCACTACGCGGCTGCTTAGGAGAATCATGGCTTCCAACCTGTTGATCGTGGAGTCGCCCGCCAAGGCGAAGACGATCCAGAAATATCTCGGCAAGGACTTCCAGGTCCTGGCCTCCTATGGTCACGTCCGTGGTCTGGTTCGCAAAGATGGGTCGGTCGACACCGACAACGACTTCGCGATGAAGTACGAGGTCATCGCGCGCAACCAGAAACACGTCGATGCGATCGCCAAGGCGGTGAAAGAAGCCGACAACGTCTTCCTGGCAACTGACCCGGACCGCGAAGGCGAGGCGATTTCCTGGCACATCCTGGAGATCCTGAAGGGCAAGCGCCTGACGGTGAACAAGACCGTCAAGCGCGTGGTGTTCCACGAAATCACCCAGACCGCAATCCAGGATGCGGTGTCCCACCCGCGCGACATCGCCGCCGACCTGGTGAACGCCCAGCAGGCGCGTAGCGCGCTGGACTACCTGGTGGGCTTCAACCTGTCGCCGCTGCTGTGGCGCAAGATCCGCCAGGGCCTGTCGGCTGGTCGCGTACAGAGCCCGGCGCTGCGCCTGATCTGCGAACGCGAGGCCGAGATCCGCGTGTTCCAGAGCCAGGAATACTGGACGATCCACCTCGACAGCCACAAGGGCAAGGTCAACTTCGGTGCCAAGCTCTGGCAGTACCAGGGCAAGAAGCTCGACCAGTTCGATATCCCGAACGAGGCCGAACAGCAATCGGTGCTGAAGAACCTGGCTGGCCACGCCGCGCAGGTGGTCAGCGTCGAGAAGAAGCGCAAGCAGCGCAGCCCGGTCGCACCGTTCACCACCTCGACCATGCTGCAGGAAGCGGTGCGCAAGCTCGGCATGACGGCCGACCGCACCACGCGCTCTGCCCAGCAGCTGTACGAAGGCATCGACACCGGCAGCGGGCCGGTCGGTCTGATCACCTATATGCGTACCGACTCGGTGTCGCTCGCCAATGAGGCGGTGGCCGAGATCCGTGACTTCATCGGCCAGAACTTCGACAAGGACAGCCTGCCGGCCAACCCGGTCACTTACAAGAGCAAGGCCAAGAACGCGCAGGAAGCGCACGAGGCGATCCGCCCGACTTCCATCTTCCGCACGCCGGAATCGGTGAAGGCCTTCCTGTCCGCCGACCAGTTCAAGCTCTACGAGATGATCTGGAAGCGCACGGTGTCCTGTCAGATGGCGCCGGCCAAGTTCGACGTGACCAGCATCGACATCGAAGTGGGCAAGGGCAATGTGTTCCGCGCCACTGGCCAGGTGCTGGTGTTCGCCGGCTTCATGGCGGTGTACCTGGAGGACGAGGACGACGCCGAGGACGAAGACAACGCCAAGCTGCCGCTGCTGGAAGAAGGTGAAACGCTGCCGATCGACAAGCTGTTCGGCGATCAGCACTTCACCCAGCCGCCGCCGCGCTACACCGAAGCTTCGCTGATCAAGGCGCTGGAAGAGTTCGGCATCGGCCGCCCGTCGACCTACCCGTCGATCATCACCACGCTGAAGGACCGCGAATACGTGGTGGTGGACAAGAAGCGCCTGCTGCCGACCGACACCGGCGAGGTGGTCAACAAGTTCCTGACCGACCACTTCACGCAGTACGTGGACTTCGACTTCACCGC
This sequence comes from uncultured Neisseriales bacterium, assembly GCA_966211475.1. GTDB lineage: Bacteria > Pseudomonadota > Gammaproteobacteria > Burkholderiales > Leeiaceae > Leeia. Next base: position 8,883 of record CBIHQA010000028.1, on the reverse strand, counting down.
CAAGCTGGAAGACAAGCTCGACGACATCTCCAACGGCCGCCGCGACTGGGTCAAGGTGATGGAGGAGTTCTGGAAGGGCTTCGCCGAACAGGTGGAGGTCAAGAAGGGCCTGACCCGCGCCGAAGCCACCCAGGAAGCGCTGGACGAAGCCTGCCCGAAGTGCGGCAAGCAGCTGACCATCCGCTTCGGCAAGCGTGGCCGCTTCATCGGCTGCTCCGGCTATCCGGAATGCGACTACACCCGCAACATGAACGAAGACCCGAATGCGGCGCCCGAAGAGCCGCAGGTGGTCGAGGGCCGCGAATGCCCGAAGTGCGGCAGCCCGCTGGTGCTCAAGAGCGGCCAGTACGGCAAGTTCCTGGGGTGTTCGGCCTATCCAAACTGCAAGCACATCGAGCCGCTGGAGAAGCCCAAGGACACCGGCGTGACCTGCCCCGAATGCACGAAGGGCACGCTGATCGAGCGCAAGAGCCGCTACGGCAAGCTGTTCTACAGCTGCAACACGTACCCGGCTTGCAAGTACGCGACCTGGAACCCGCCGATCGCCGAACCCTGCCCGAAGTGCAACTGGCCGATCCTGACGCTGAAGACCACCAAGCGGCGCGGCACCGAGAAGGTGTGCCCGCAGAAGGAATGTGGTTTCAGCGAGGTAGTGGAACCGCCGCCGCCGAAGGAGTAGGCGCGTCGGAGGGCGCCGGTAGGTGAATAGCACAACGGCCGCAGATGCGGCCGTTGTGTTTTCTGGCACTGGGCAAATGTGTGTCGCCCGGCCGCTACGCATCCGGGCTACAAAATCTTGCTTACATCGGCTTCATCACCATCAGGAAGTAGACGGTTACCATCGCGATGAATGCCGGGTAGCCCAGCAATTCCCAACGCCGGGCATAGGTCCAGTACAGCGCCGGCAGCGGCGTCTTTTCCGCGTGGGCGGCCAGTGCCATCCGGCCCATGTGGATCTGGAACCACACCACCGGCAGCCAGCAGATGCCCGCCAAGGCGTACAGCGCGAGCGACGCCATCACCCACGGCGCACCCAGCGGGAAGCCGCTCAGATGGATCAGGTAGAAGCCAGACAAAGGCTGCAGGATTACCGTCGGCGTAGTGAACCACCAGTCCGCCCGGACCACCAGTTTAGAAACCACCGCGATTGCCTCGACCGAGCCGGAACGGTTAGCAAAGAACAGGTAGAAGGCGGTGCCAAAGCCTGTCCCCACCATCAGGACGGACGACAGGATGTGGATGGTCTTGATCGTCAGGTAGTCCACGGCTCCGACTCTGCGTAAAGGATGAACAGGATGGCGAGGATCGGCAGGTTCTTCAGCACCGGTCCGAACGGATGGATCAGGAATTCCGGCAACGCGACGGCGATGATGGCGGTGTAACCGAGGATCAGCCCGACCTGCGTGGCCCATAGCAGCCGCGTCGGGTAATGGAGGCAGGCGATTCCCATCAGCCCATCGAAGACGGACGCGCCGTACAGCGCCAGCTTGGCCGCTGGGCCCGTCAGGCCGACTTTCGCCAGCATCGCCAGACTGCCGGTGACCGGATAGACGAAGGCGCTGATCAAGGCAGTGACCAGCCAGACGATGGCGAGGACATGCCGCAGCAAGGGCAGGCGCCACGCGGTCAGCGCGCGCAGCCGCAGCAGTTCGGCCCGCTCGGTGGGAATGAATGCTTCGATGGGCTGAGGGGCACGCCCCAGCAAACGGGTGAGGGGTGCAGCGTCGTCCGCACTGCCGCCTTGCAGCATCCGCCAACTTTCCGGCGTCAGCATGGCGCCGGGCAGCAGACCACCTAGCGTGGCGGCGACCGATATCATCGGCTTTGGGAGGATCAGGTAACGGGCCGGGCCGAATCCCATGGCTCGCCGGTAGTGCCCCAGCAGCGCCCGGAATGACACGCGACAGCTCCCTACCAGCGGCAGCAGCTGACGGGCAGGCGTTTGTGGATCCAGTGATCTGACCACGGCGTCGGCCAGATCGTCGATATGGATCGGTTGGAACTCAGTGCCTTCCAGTGCCGGCACGGGAATCACCGGCAAGCTGGCCATCGCGCGGAACAGCGAGGCCGACGCGCCGTCGTCGCCATACACGAGCGAAGGACGCAGGATTTGCCACTCGAGTGGCAACCCCATCAGGTGGCAATCTGCTGCCCGCTTGCTGCGAAGAAAGCCTGTCGTGCCTATATCCGCGCCGAGGGCGGAGATCTGGACGACCCGCTTCACGCCGGCCTTCACGCAAGCATCGAATAACGCAACCGGTGCGTGGAAATGCACCATATCGAAGCGAGATGTGTGGGTTTCGGCGAAGATCCCGACTGCGTTGACCACCGCGTCGATGCCCGTAAGCAGCGCCTCCAGCTTGTCCGGGCTGGTATCGGCTTGGAAGTCGATGACCACGTCGCCCGCTGTCGTTGGAACGCGCACACCGCGCAGGACTTCGTGACCTGCGGTGGTCAAGCGCTTGCAGATCGCGCGGCCGATGAATCCGGAAGCGCCACAGACCAGGACTTTCATCGCCCAACGCACCCCTGCTTACCGTTTTTCCTGTAGAAACAGAAATTGAGTATTCAAAAAATCGGGCCTGGAGGCCCGGTTTGATCCAGTCTGGCGATCAGCCTTTCTTGCGCACGGCCCGGCTGATCTTGGCGGTCATGCCCAGCATGCCCATCAGGGTTTCCGGCTTGAAGCGCAGCAGTTCGTCCGACAGCGTGCTCATGATCTCGATGAACTTCAGCGTTTCCTCGATCCGCTGCCGGGTGCCGTCGTCCTCTTCCTCCACAGCGGGGTTGTCCAGGCATTCGCGCAGGGCGACGGCGGTGGGATCGATTTCCCGCTGGCGGCGGCCGGCGACGATCAGTTTGAACAGCTCCCACACGTCGGTGGAGGTTTCGAAATGGTCGCGGCGGTCGCCCTTCAGGTGGACCACCCGCACCAGGTGCCAGGACAGCAGCTCTTTCAGGCTGTTGCTGACGTTGGAGCGGGCGACGCCGAGGGTCTGCATGATCTCTTCGGCGTCCATCGGGCGGCCGGCGAGGTAGAGCAGGGCATGAATCTGGGCGACGGTGCGGTTGACCCCCCAGCGGGAGCCCATTTCGCCCCAGTGCAGGATGAAGCGTTCGGAGACGGGTTTAAGTTGCATGCGCTCACTTTACCCCTTCCGTTATTTCTGTCAATACAGAAATAACGGAGCCAGTAGAGGCTGCTTTCGGGTGCGGCGAGTGAACGTCCGTGGAGCAAGACCGGCGCGGGGAACCGGAATGGACAGGCCAGAGACGGGGATTCCGAACATCCCCTTATTGCCCCCAAACAGCCTGGAAAACGCCGCTCAGAAGCGCTCGTCGTCCCGCAGATAGCGCCACTGGCCGACCGGCAGATCGCCCAGCTTCACCTTGCCGATGCGTACCCGCTTGAGGCCGGTCACCTTCAGACCGACCAGTTCGCACATGCGGCGGATCTGGCGCTTCTTGCCTTCGCGCAGGATGAAGCGCAGCTGGTCTTCGTTCTGCCAGGTGACTTGCGCGCGCTTGAGCGGCTTGCCGTCCAGCGACAGACCGAAGTTGAGCAGCGCCAGCCCCCCGGCGACCAGCTCGCCGGTGACCCGCACCAGGTATTCCTTTTCGACCCCGGAATCCTCGCCGATCAGCAATTTGGCGATGCGGCCATCCTGCGTCAGCACCAGCAGCCCGGTGGAATCGATGTCGAGCCGGCCGGCCGGTGCCAAGCCCTTGAGCTGCTGTGGGGAAAAGCGTGTGGTGGAGGGGTCGCCGCTATAGTGCGATTCACCGGAAATCAGCGTCACCGCTGGCTTGTAGCCCTGCTCGGCCTGGCCAGACACATAGCCGACGGGTTTGTTGAGCAGAATGGTCACCCGGGCCTGCTGGCGGCTCTGGGCAGCGCGGTTCAGCGTGATCTTCTGGTTAGGGTAGATCTTGGTGCCCAGCTCGGTGACCGGCTGGCCATCCACCATCACCCAGCCGCGCTCGATGTAGCTGTCGGCCTCGCGGCGCGAGCACAGGCCCTGTTCGGACATCAGTTTGGACAGGCGGACTTTTTCCATGGCGAGGCGGTGATTTTTGGCAAGGGCGCAGCATGCCTGCGCGGCGGGCTGTGATCAAGTGCGGCCGGCGGATCGGCCGCTGGCATGGCGTTGCAGTAGGCTATCGAGCTGGCCGGCAAAGGTCTGGCGGTCGGCGTTGGAGAGCGGCGGCGGGCCACCCGTGTCGACGCCACTGGCGCGCAGGGTATCGAGGAAGTCGCGCATCTGTAGACGCTCGCGGATGGTGTTAGCGTCCAACCGTTCTCCGCGCGGGTGCAGCACCACGGCGCCCCGGTTCAGCACGTCGTTGGCGAGCGGGATGTCGGCGGTGATCACCAGGTCCCCGGTTTCGATGCGCTGGACGATTTGCTCGTCCGCCACGTCGAAGCCCGCTGGCACCTGCAATGCGCGGATATACGACGAGGGAGGGACGCGGATCAACTGGTTGGCCACCAGCGTCACCTGCACCTTCCAGCGATCCGCGGCGCGGAACAGGATGTCCTTGATGACATTGGGACAGGCGTCGGCATCGACCCAGATTTGCACGGAAACTCCTTGGGGACCGGATTCGCGGTGAAGCGCACGGTGCCATTGTAGCCTGGACGCCGCAGGCGGCCAGGCTACATGGAGGGCAGCGCGGGTGTGTTGGCGCGGATCGTGAAACGAAAGGAGCCGGCCGCGTTGCGGTTGCCGGCTCCCTGATGTGACGGACCGGCATCGTTCAGTGCACGGTGTCCTTGTACGCGTACCAGGTGGCATGCGCCAGCCATGGCAGTACGATGATCATGCCAAACAGCAGGGTGGCGAAGCCGACCAGCGTCAAGCCGGCGATCAGGATGGCCCACAGAGCCATTGCACCGCGGCTGCGGTTCACCGCGCGGACGCTGGTCATTGCGGCGGTCACCGGATCGATGGGCCGGTCCACCAGCATCGGGATCGCCACGGCCGACAGCGAAAACACCACGGTCGCCAGGATCGCGCCGCACACGGCCCAGCCCACGGCCAATTGCCAGTATTCGCCGGACAGGAACACGCTTTCCAGGAACTCCGACAGCGTCGCCGGGCTGCCGCCGTACAGCAGGGCGAACAGGATCGCCGACAAGCGCTCCCAGGCGATGGCCGCGACGGCGAGCATCACCGCGTAGTAGCCGAGCGAGCTGGCGTTCCGGCGCATCCAGCCGAAGGAGGAGAACAGGTCCACCTGGCGGCCGGCATCGCGGTCGCGGGACAGCTCGTACAGGCCGGCGCCTAGCAGCGGCGACACCAGCAGGAAGCCGGAAACCGCCGTGGTCGCCAAATAATAGTGGGGAACGGCGTACAACATGATCAGCCAGCCCAGGCCGGCCGCGAACAGGCCGTAGGCGAGGCTCGGCCCGGGGTGCCGCCACATGTCCGCCCAGCCCAGCGCCAGCCAGTGCAGCGGCCGTGCGGTCTCGACGTGTACGACTTCGGGCAGGGTGAAGTGACGGTCCAACTCGGAAGGGTAGGTTGCCATGCAGGTCTCCTCGACAAAGGACTGAATGCCTTTGTTTCGTTGTAGACCAGGCAAGGGAGTTTCGGCAGGGAACGCCGCGCCGGCAGGTTTCCGCTAAGCGGTGGGCGGCAGGAAAGTGTTGATCACGAACACGGTCAGGAAGATGCCGATCATCATGAAGGTGATCGCCAGCTTGAGCGCAGTACCGACCAGGAAGCCGAGCCAGCTCGCCAGGCCCACCTTGCCAGCCTGGTCGATGTTGCGGCGTGCCCAGTATTCGCCAAGGAAAGCGCCGACGAAGGGGCCGACGATCACGCCGAACAGCCCCATGAACAAGCCGACGATCGTCCCCAGCGCCGACCCAACCAGCGCAGCCGTGCTGGCGCCAACCCGCTTGGCGCCGAATACGCCGGCCGCGATATCCACCACCATCGACAGCGCAGTGAGAATACCCAGCACCACCAACGTCACCGGGCCGACCCGCTGATAGTGGTCCACCCAGGCTGCCAGCCACAGGCCACCGAACACCAGCGGTGTACCCGGCAGCGCGGGCAGCACCGTGCCGGACAGGCCGACGACGATCAGGAAACCAGAGAGGATCAGCAGCGCGATATCCATGGACGTCCTAGGTGAGAACAGCGATCAGGATATAGCCGGCGGCGGCCCCGCCGCCGGTTCCACGTGAAACATCAGACGCGGGCGAAGGCGCGGCGGGCGGCGGCGATGGTTTCGTCGACCACCGCGTCGTCGTGCGTGATGGACAGGAAGCCCGCCTCGTAGGCACTCGGCGCCAGGTAGACGCCCTCGTCCAGCATCGCGTGGAAGAAGGCATTGAAGCGGGCGATGTCGCTCTTGGTGACTTCCGCGAAGTTCTTCGGCACGTCCGGCGTGAAGTACAGACCGAACATGCTGCCGACGCTGGCGGCAGAGAATGGCACGCCGACGTCCTTGGCCGCCGCCTGCAAGCCGTCGACCAAGCGGGCGGTGCGGGTGGTCAGCGTGTTGTAGAAACCCGGCTGGCGGATCTTGTTCAGCGTGACTAGGCCCGCCGTCACGGCGAGCGGGTTGCCGGACAGCGTGCCGGCCTGGTACACGCCGCCCAGCGGCGCGATGTGGGCCATGATGTCCTTGCGGCCACCAAAGGCGCCGACCGGCATGCCGCCGCCGATCACCTTGCCCAGCGTGGTCAGGTCCGGCGTGATGCCGTAATAGCCCTGCACGCCCTGCAAGCCGACGCGGAAGCCGGTCATCACTTCGTCGAAGATCAGCACGGCGCCGTGGGCGGTGCACAGCTCACGCAGACGCTGGTGGTAGGCGAGGTCCGGCTGGATCAGGTTCATGTTGCCGGCGAAGGGCTCGATGATCACGCCAGCGATCTCGGCACCCTTCTCGGCGAACAGCGCTTCCAGCGCGGCAACGTCGTTGTAGGGCAGCACCAGGGTGTGCTTGGCGATGTCTTCCGGCACGCCCTTGGAGCTGGTCTGGCCGAAGGTGAGCAGGCCGGAGCCGGCCTTCACCAGCAGCGAGTCGGAATGGCCGTGGTAGCAGCCTTCGAACTTCACCAGCAGCGAGCGGTTGGTGAAGCCGCGCGCCAAGCGGATGGCGCTCATGGTGGCCTCGGTGCCGGAGGACACCAGACGGACTTGCTCGATGGAGGGCAGCAGTTCGCAGATCAGCTCAGCTAGGTCGATCTCGGCTTCGGTCGGGGCGCCGAAGGAGAAACCGCGGGTGGCAGCTTCTTGCACGGCCTTCACCACATCCGGATCGGAATGGCCGAGGATCAGCGGGCCCCAGGAGCAGATGTAGTCGATGTAGCGCTTGCCATCGGCGTCCCAGAAGTAGGGGCCCTGGCCGCGCTCGATGAAGCGCGGGGTGCCGCCGACCGACTTGAAGGCGCGCACCGGCGAGTTCACGCCGCCGGGGATGGTGCGTTGGGCGCGCTCGAAAAGTTGTTCGTTCTTGCTCATGGGGAGGTCCTGATCAATGGGGGGATGCGGTATTCGTGACTAGCGCTGGTCTTCCGGCCAGGTGGTCCAGGGATGGTCGGCCAGGTAGGCGTTGGTGTAGCGGCCGTCCTGCGTGACCTCGTCGCCCAGCCAGGCGGGGCGCTCGAAGGGTGTGTCGGCATCCGGAAGTTCGATTTCGGCCAGCACCAAGCCGGCGTTGGCGCCGAAGAATTCGTCGACTTCCCAGACGAAGCCGCCGAAGTCGATGCGACGGCGCTGCTTTTCAACCTGCATCGGGCACATGGCAGCCAGCATCGCGTTGGCGTCAGCGAGCGGGATGTCGTATTCGAATTCGTGGCGACGACGGTCGTCGATCTGCGCCTTGAGCGTCAGCCAGGCCTGCTCGCCGACCACGCGGACGCGCACCGTCCGCTGCGGATGCACCGACACATAGCCCTGCTTGTACCAGAGGGGGTCACCCTCGGCGCGCCAGGCATCGCCGATCACGCGGAAGCGACGTTCAATTTCCAGTCCCATTACAACTCTCGTATCGGTTTCAGAACGGCTTGGCGACCACCAGGAAGACCACCACGAACAGCACCAGCACCGGCAGCTCGTTGAACACGCGGTACCAGCGGTGGCTGCGGGTGTTCCGTCCTGCGGCAAAGTCCGCTAACAGCTTGCCGCACCAGGCGTGGTACGCGATCAGCACCGCCACCAGCGCCAGCTTGGCGTGCAGCCAGCCGCCCGCGATACCGAACCCCAGCCAGAGCCACGACCCGAAGGCCAGTGCCAGCACCGCCAGCGGCGTCATGAAGCGGAACAACTTGCGGGACATCAGCAGCAGGCGGGTGGTGGCGGCCGGCTCGGTTTCCATCGCCAGGTTGACGAACAGCCTGGGCAGGTAGAACAGGCCGGCGAACCAGCTGGTCACGAAGATGATGTGCAGCGCCTTGACCGCCGCGTAGCCGCTGATGTTCATGCCTGCCGATCAGCCCCGCTGTTTCGCTGCCTGGTACAGCGGCATCACCTTGGGGATGGCGGCTTCCAGGTTGTGGATGCGGGTTTCGTCCGCCGGGTGGGTGGAGAGGATTTCCGGCGGCTTGCCGCCTCCGGCCGCGCTCATCTTGCGCCACAGGGTCACGGCGGCACGCGGGTCGTAGCCGGCGCGGGCGGCGAGTTCCAGTCCCATCAGGTCGGCTTCGGTTTCGTGCTTGCGGGAGAAGGGCAGCGCGTAGCCGACGGTGAACAGCTTGTCGACCATGTCGGAACTGGTGGTATCGAGCTTGGCGGCTGCGCCGACCAGGCCGATCACCAGTTGCTGGCCGTAAGCCTGCGAGATGCGCTCACGGGAATGTTCGCGCAGCGCGTGGGAAATTTCGTGGCCCAGCACCGCGGCCAGCTCGTCGTCCGAGGTCTTCAGTTT
>CBIHQA010000027.1:0-16209 GCA_966211475.1 uncultured Neisseriales bacterium | reverse complement strand
CTTGAGCAGGTTGGAGGCATCCAGCGTGCCGCCGCTTGCGGCGCCCGCGCCGATCAGCGTGTGGATCTCGTCGATGAACAGGATCGCGTTGGGGTTCTCGACCAGCTGCTTGAGCACCGCCTTCAGGCGCTGTTCGAAGTCGCCGCGGTACTTGGTGCCCGCCAGCAGGGCGCCCATGTCGAGTGAGAAGATACTGGCGTTTTCCAGCACGGCCGGTACTTCGCCTTCCACGATGCGACGTGCCAGGCCTTCTGCGATGGCGGTCTTGCCCACGCCGGCTTCACCCACCAACAGCGGGTTGTTCTTGCGGCGGCGGCACAGGATCTGGATCACCCGTTCCAGCTCGTGATCGCGTCCGATCAGCGGGTCGATCTTGCCGCTGAGTGCGCGTTCGTTGAGGTTCTGGGTGTAGGCCTCGAGTGCGGAACCCTTTTCGTGTTCCTGCTCGTGTTCGCCTTCCTGCTCATGCTTGGGCGCGCTGGATTCGGCGGTCTTCTTGATCCCGTGAGAGATGTAGTTGACCACGTCCAGCCGGGTGACGCCCTGCTGGTGCAGGAAATACACCGCGTGACTGTCTTTCTCGCCGAAGATGGCCACCAGCACATTAGCGCCGGTGACTTCCTTCTTGCCGGAAGACTGTACATGCAGGATCGCGCGCTGGATCACCCGCTGGAATCCGAGCGTCGGCTGGGTATCAATCTCGTCGCTGCCCGGCACCACCGGCGAATTCTCGGCGATGAAGTCGGTCAGCTGCTTGCGCAGCGCATCTACGTTGACTGCGCAGGCGCGCAGCACGTCGAGCGACGACGGGTTGTCCAGCAGCGCCAGGAGCAGATGCTCCACGCCGATATATTCATGGCGTTTCTGCCGTGCTTCCACGAACGCCATATGAAGCGTGACTTCCAAGTCTTGCGCGATCATCTCAGTTTTCCTCCATCACGCATTGCAGAGGGTGCTGGTGCTGCCGCGCGAAGCGGACCACCTGTTGTACCTTGGTTTCTGCGACATCCTTGGAGAACACGCCGCAAACGCCTCTTCCTTGATGATGCACCGTCAACATTACTCGGGTCGCCTGCGCCTCGTCCATATGGAAGAACTGCTGAAGAACCACGATCACGAAATCCATCGGCGTGAAATCGTCGTTGAGCAGCAGCACCTTCCACATGGGGGGAGGTGCGGTACGCTGGCGCTCCAGCGTGGGTTGCAGGTCCGATTGGTGCTTGACGGCCATCTTTGGTCAAACTAGCTCTCTTGGCGATTCGAACTGAGTGGTCCGGGTTGGTTCCGAATTCACAGCCCGCCGCCAGGCTGGGTGATGATGACTTCAGTTTACCCAATGAAAGCCAGTGCCTACCTTAATTTTTGCGCCTGTTGCGGTTTTTTCAAGAGGGCTGAATTTTTGCTTGATAGCGCTTGACTACCGGGTCATGAATGGAGCTTAATGCCATGCGTTTGCTCTAATTTCGAGCAAGCATAAGGCTTGATGACGATAAACCCGATCATCGGGACAGACACCTCGTTTTGCACGACCAAGCAAGTAGGAGCATTGCAACAATGGCAACTGGTACCGTCAAATGGTTCAACGACGCCAAAGGCTTCGGTTTCATTACGCCGGATGATGGCGGCGAAGATCTGTTCGCCCACTTCTCGGCGATCAATATGCCGGGCTTCAAGACCCTGAAGGAAGGCCAAAAGGTCTCTTTCGAGGTCACGCAAGGCCCGAAGGGAAAGCAAGCGGCCAACATCCAGTCGGCCTGAGCTTTACCAAATTTGAAACGCCCGCCGATGTACCGGCGGGCGTTTTTCTTTGGTGAGCCGGATTCGGGAGTCAGGTCAGTAGTTGCTGAGTTGGTACGGTAAACCCAACAACCGTCAGGCAGGCTGCACGTGCGGCGGTGCGATCCGGGGTTGCCGGAACAGCTTCCACATCGACAGCACCGTAATGCCCCCCAGCCCGGCCAGAACGACCCACGGCAACATCGGCAGGTTGGCCAGACGGGCCTGGTCATACAGCCAGCCCCCACCGAAATGTCCGACCGCCCCGCCTAGCCCCAGACCGAAGCGGGAGAAGCCGAGGTAGGCGCCACGCGCCTTCGGGTCCGCCATGTGTGCGGTCAGCGCTTCCTGCGCCGGGGCAGTCAGCACCACGCCGATGTAGTAGACCCCCAGCGCTGGCCACAGGGCTGCGGCATTGGATGCCAATCCGACGGACAACACACCCAGTGACATCAAGGTGATGCCGGCCATCAGGCGCGTCTCGTGCCGGATCCGCCCTTCGCACCAGTGCGCCAACGGATAGAGCAGGATCAGCGAGATCGCTGTGTCCAGCGTGTACATCCAGCCGACCGCTTCCGGTTGGCCGATCAGCTGCTTCACCGCGATCGGCAGCAGCAGGAAGATCTGCACCGTCAGCAGGTAGTAGCCGGCCAGTGTCAGGCTGTAATAGACGAAGCGCCGGTCGCGCAGCACGCGGAACACGCCATGCGTCAGCTCGGCCTTGTGGGTGGTGATCCGATAGGCCGGCAGCAGCCAGGCATTCAGGATTCCGCATAACACGAAGCAAGCGGCCCCGGCCATCGCAACCCACTGGAAATCGAACCGGATCAGCCAGGCACCGAACAGGGCACCGCCCACGGCGCCGGCACTGTCCTGCATCATCAGCAGCGCAAAGAACCGACCACGCTCGTGGGCACGGGTCAGCTTCACCACCAGCCCGGCGCGGGGGGCATCGAACAGCGCGCCGCCCAGCCCCATGAACACGCAAGAAACCAGCAGCAGCCAGGGAGAATCCGCCGTGCTCATGACACCCATGCCGGCGGCGCGCAGCAGCATGCCGCCCACGATAAAAGGCTTGGCGCCGAAGCGATCCGACAAGGCGCCACCAATGATGCCCAGTCCTTGCTGGGTGAGCTGGCGCACGGCCAGCGACAGGCCCACCATGCTGGCGGCCCAGCCCAATCCATCGACATAGTGGATGCCGATCAGCGGAAAGACCATGAAGAAGCCGACCACCACCAGCAGGTTGTCTGCCAACAGAAACCATTTGCCGAGGCGGCGGGCGCGTTGTGCTCGGGACATATGAAGTTGAGGTTGAAGCTCGGAGGGTACGCGTCCATTGTATGAAGACGTGCTGCTATCATGTAACGGGCTAACTGCATATATTTTCTATTCGGATTTATTATGGCTATTTCGCTGGAGGATCTTGCTCTGCTGATCGACGTGGCCGACACGGGCAGTTTCAGCCAGGCAGCGGCAAGGCGTGGCTGGTCCCAGCCACAGGTCAGCCAGCGGGTGGCGGCGCTGGAGTCCGAACTCGGCTCGCAGCTGTTCCGCCGACACCGGCGCGGTGCGCGGCCCACGCCGGCCTGCGAAGCCTTCCTGCCGTCTGCGCGGCGGGCACTCGACATGGTGGCGGAGGGGAGGGCGCAATTGGCCGGTGCGCCGTCGCTGTCGCGGGTGACGCTTGCGAGCTTGGCGTCGCTGGCACCGGTGGTATTTCCGCCGTTGCTGGCAGCACTGAACGAAGCGCCGATGGAGATTCACTGCGACATCGACCATTCGCAGGACATCATGCGCCGTTTGCTGGAGGATTCGGTTCAGGTGGGGTTTCTGCTGAAGTGTCCGCCGGTGGCGGGCATCCAGATGGAGCCGCTATGGCGTTCCCCCATCGTGGCGGTGGTAGCGGCCGGGCATCCGCTGGCAACGTCGCGGGAGCTGAGTCTTCGGGATGTGGCCGACCTGCGGATCGCACCACAGTACTGGGGGTCAGCTTGTGATGAACTGGTACAGCGCATCCGTACCCTGCGTGCCACGGCCCAGCCGATGCATACCGTGCAACCGGCGAGCGCGGCACGGGAACTGGTGCTGGAGCACGGCTTCCTGTCGTTCATGCCGGAGATCACCATGCGGCGGGAGCTGGCGGCCGGGCGCATGGCCATGCTGTCGATCGTCGACCTGCCGGCGTCCTACTGGGAGATCATGGTGGCCTACCGGGCGGGCAAGCGGCCGGACCCAGGCAAGGAGCGGGTGCTGACGGCAGCTCGGTCATTGGCAGATCGCGGATAGCGATCGGCCGACACACCAAAGACAAAGGGCCCGCGAACGGGCCCTTTGTCTTACAGCGAAATGCCTGCGATTACATGCGCGCGATCATCGCGTCGCCGAAGGCCGAGCAGCTGATCTCGTTCGCGCCATCCATCAGACGGGCGAAGTCATAGGTCACTTGCTTGTCGGCGATGGCTGCTTCCATCGACTTGATGATCAGGTCGGCGGCTTCGGTCCAACCCAGGTAACGCAGCATCATCTCGGCGGACAGGATCAGCGAGCCCGGGTTGACCTTGTCCTGACCGGCGTACTTCGGGGCCGTGCCGTGGGTCGCTTCGAACACCGCGTAGCTGTCGGAGATGTTGGCGCCCGGAGCGATGCCGATGCCACCCACTTGAGCGGCCAGTGCATCGGAAACATAGTCGCCGTTCAGGTTCAGCGTGGCGACCACGTCGTACTCGGCCGGACGCAGCAGGATCTGCTGCAGGAAGGCGTCAGCGATCGCGTCCTTGATGACGATTTCGCGGCCGGTCTTCGGGTTCTTGAACTTGCACCACGGGCCGCCGTCGATCGGCTGGGCGCCAAATTCGTTCTTGGCCAGTGCGTAGGCCCAGTCACGGAAGCCACCTTCGGTGAACTTCATGATGTTGCCCTTGTGCACGATGGTCACCGACTTGCGGTCGTTGTCGATCGCGTACTGGATGGCGGCGCGCACCAGGCGCTCGGTACCCTGCTTGGACACAGGCTTGATGCCGATGCCGGAGGTTTCCGGGAAGCGGATCTTCTTCACGCCCATTTCGTTCTGCAGGAACGCGATCACCTTCTTGGCGTTGTCGCTTTCGGCCTGCCATTCGATACCGGCGTAGATGTCTTCGGTGTTCTCGCGGAAGATCACCATGTCGGTGAGTTCCGGCTGCTTCAGCGGCGACGGCACACCCTTGAAGTAGCGGACCGGGCGCACGCACTGGTACAGGTCCAGTTCCTGGCGCAGGGCCACGTTCAGCGAACGGATGCCGCCGCCGACCGGGGTGGTCATCGGGCCCTTGATCGACACGGCGTATTCCTTCAGCGCGTCGAAGGTTTCGGTGGGCAGCCACACGTCCGGGCCGTACAGCTTGGTCGACTTCTCACCGGCGTAGACTTCCATCCAGTGAATCTTCTTCTGGCCGCCGTAGGCCTTCTGAACGGCGGCGTCCACCACCTTTTGCATCACCGGGGTGATGTCCACACCGATGCCATCGCCTTCGATGAACGGGATGATCGGTTGGTCGGGAATCGTCTTGCCCGGAACGATCTTCTGGCCACCGGCCGGGACTTTGATCAGAGACGTGCTCATGCCTACTCCATCGTGATTGGGTCGAAAGTGGGAAACCGGATGTCGTCACCCTGCCTGCAATGGCGTCGATCCTAATCTGGCCCGCGACAGCGTCTTTGCTGCCCGGTGCTGGGTGATTCCGGGTTTCCTTCGGCAGCGGGATCGGTCCCCGGCCAGGCGTCGCGACGTCTCCGGTCCGGCGAGGCGGGCACATGGGGCTACTGCCATTCGATCCGGGACGGGGGTTCCCGTTGTATTCTGGCGGCGATGAGGCCGCGCTTCTCTTTGGTGTCCCGGGCGTCGAACCTTATTATTATCCTCCAACCGACGTTCTGCCGCCAGCCGACGCACGTGCCAAAACTGATCCTGCTCAATAAACCGTACGGTGTGATCTGCCAGTTTTCTGATCATCCCACGCATCCCACCCTGTCGAACCACATCCGTCAGCCTGGCTTCTATCCGGCCGGGCGGCTGGATACCGACAGCGAGGGCTTGCTGCTCCTGACCGACGACGGTGCGTTGCAAACCCGCATCGCCGATCCGCGCTACAAATTGCCCAAGACCTACTGGGTGCAGGTGGAGGGCGTGCCGCGCGATGATCAACTGGAGCAGTTGCGGCAAGGGGTCGACCTGGGGGATTTCGTCACGCTGCCGACTGAGGTACGGCGGCTGGAAGCGCCGGAACTGTGGCCGCGCCATCCGCCGGTGCGGTTTCGCAAGACGGTGCCGGATAGCTGGATCGAGCTGACCATTCGCGAAGGCAAGAACCGGCAGGTCCGGCGGATGACCGCGCGGGTCGGGTTGCCCACCTTGCGGCTGGTGCGGATGCGCATCGGCGACTGGTCGGTGGAAGGGCTGGCGCCCGGCGAGTCCCGCATGGTCGAGGCCGATTTGCCCCGGGTGGTACAATCGCGAGCAAATCGGACAGTTGCCGAACGACGGCCTGCCGCAGCGCCTGGTGGGCCCCGTCGCGGGCCTGTCCCGAGCCGCAAGCTGCGTGGTTGAGCAGCGCTACGCGGCGCATCGAGAACGGCGGATGGATGTGATGAGTCAGCAACCCTGGAAACCCAATGTCACCGTGGCGGCCATTGTGGAGCGCGACGGTCGCTTCCTGGTGGTCGAGGAAGATACGCCGGACGGCGTGCGCTTCAACCAGCCTGCCGGCCACTTGGATGAGGGCGAGTCGCTGCTCGATGCCGCCGTGCGCGAAACGCTGGAAGAGACGGCCTATCCTTTTACTCCGCAGGCACTGGTGGGCATCTATCGCATGCCGGTCCCGGAAAAGGATCTGACTTACCTGCGCTTTTCCTTCTGTGGAGAGGTAGGGCAATCCACTGGCCGGTCGTTGGATACCGGCATCCGGCAGGCACTCTGGCTGACGCTGGACGAATTGCGCGCCACGCGGGACCGTCATCGCAGCCCCTTGGTACTGCGTTGCGTGGAAGACTACTTGGCCGGCCATCGGCACCCCCTGTCCCTGCTGACGGACGTGGAAGGATAAGCATGCGAATCGTCGCCCTGGCGCTGGCCCTGCTGGGTTTCTCCACCGTTGCCCATGCCGACGACAGCGTGGACGTCTGTTACAACTACGGTTGCAAGAACCACGCGGTCGCGACGCTCAGCGATGCGGACCTGGCCGGGCTCGCCAAATTGTTCTCCGGGGTCCACAACGCAGGGGAGGAGCGCGATGCGATTGCATTGGCGGTAGGCGAACTGTCGCATCTTGCCGGCCTGCAAACCCCCATCCACAACGACCGGGGCGGCAATCTCGGCCCGGAGGAGGGCGTGGATGGTCGGATGGACTGCATCGACCATAGCACCACCACCACCGGTTATTTGCAGCTGATGCAGCGGCATGGCTGGCTGCACTTCCATCAGGTCGGCAGCTGGGTGGCGCGGGCGCCGTGGTTGTTCAACTACCACCGTTCCGCTCAGGTGATCGAGTCGGACAATGGTGCAGCCTATGCGGTCGACAGCTGGTTCTTCGACAATGGTCAGCCGGCGGTGATCTTTCCGATGAAGCAGTGGTTGGCCGGGGCAGAGCCTTCCGATCTGCGCCCGGTCCGGCTGGCGGATGCCAGCGGCACGGCCGGGGCGACCCGCAGCGACGCCGCCGCGGCGCCGGTCAAGCTGCCGGCCAGTACGCGCTTGATGGAACCGCTGACCGTCCCCATCTTCGAACGCGACCCGGATTGAACGGTGTCGCCCATTCCGTAACGTCAGAAAGTTGGTTGTGGTGTCCCATCCCGAGCAAGTGGTCGTCGGCATGTCCGGCGGCGTTGATTCCAGCGTCACCGCCTGGCTGCTGAAGCAGCAGGGCTATGAGGTGCGCGGCATCTTCATGCAGAACTGGGAGGACGACAACGACGACCAGTATTGCTCGATCAAGGAAGACGCGGCGGATGCCATCGCCGTGGCCGATCTGGTCGACATCGACATCGATCTGGTCAATTTCGCCACCGAGTACAAGGACCGGGTGTTCGCCTACTTCCTGGCCGAATACGCGGCTGGCCGCACGCCGAACCCTGACGTACTGTGCAATGCAGAGATCAAGTTCAAGGCCTTCCTCGACCACGCGGTGGCGCAGGGGGCCGACTACATTGCGACCGGCCACTATGCGCGGGTCGAGCGGCGCGACGGCATCGCCTACCTCTTGAAGGGCGTCGACGCCAACAAGGACCAAAGCTACTTCCTCTATCGCCTGTCGCAGTACCAGGTGTCCAAGGCGCTGATGCCGCTGGGCGGCATGGAAAAGCCGGAAGTGCGGCGCATCGCGGGCGAGATCGGCCTGCCGAACGCGAAAAAGAAGGACAGCACCGGCATCTGCTTCATCGGCGAGCGACCGTTCCGCGAGTTCCTTAGTCGCTATCTGCCGCGCGACCCGGGCCTGATGAAAACCCCCGAAGGCCGTACCGTCGGCGAGCATCACGGGCTGATGTACTACACCCTGGGCCAGCGCAAGGGCCTGGGCATCGGCGGCGATAAGGAAGGGGATGGCGAGCCGTGGTTCGTCGCCGGTAAGGATATCCCTGGCAATACGTTGATCGTGGTGCAAGGCCATGATCACCCGCTGCTGCTCAAGCATGAGCTGAGCGCGATCGATCTGACCTGGACCGTCGCGCCACCGGAAGTGGGGCAGCGATTGAGCGCGAAGACCCGCTACCGGCAGCAGGATGCGGCATGCGAGGTTATTGGGCTGGAGGACGGTCGCTTGTCTCTGCGGTTCGACACTGCGCAATGGGCGGTGACGCCCGGGCAGTCGGTGGTGTTGTACGACGGGGACGTCTGCTTGGGCGGAGGGGTGATTGTCTGAGCGGAGCTGCTGGGTACTGCAATGATGACTTGATGTAGAACATTCGTTCTACTATCATGTGGTTGTCATTCCCCGGGTTGACTGCCATGCGTTCTCCGATCGAATCCGTCCTTTTGCTCTGGCGCTACTACGAAGCACGAGACTGGCGTGCTGCGCGCCGCCTGATGTGCGACGACGCCACCTTGCACTGGCACGCCAGCGGGGAACGCTTCGACGGAGCTGATCTCATCATTCGCGTAAATGCGGAATACCCGGAAGGCTGGCATATCGAGGTGGAGCAGGTGGCCACGCTGCAGGATGGGCGCGTGCTGAGCGTGTGCAGGGTAGAGCATGGCGACGACACCTTTCTGGCGACTTCGTTGTTCAGCTTCATGCCCGACGGACGCATCAGCGAGATCGAAGAATGGTATGCCACCCGTGAGGCGCCGCCGGTTTGGCGGCAGCAGGCGGGCTGGCCGGGTTACCGGATGGAGCCGATGCGGCGGACGCCGGCGCGGGCCGCCTGACGGGGATTGTCGACCATTGGCACTGCGCATCACGGCTGGGCTCGTCGCATGCTTGGTGCGGCGCAAGATGACCTCCCTCGGGTATCATTCAGGCTCCGGTATTGCTTGCAGGATGCGCCATGTTGGCCGATACGCCCCCTCCGGTTTCGCCACCGCCCTCGACGGTCACACCGCCGACCCAGCCGGCTGTCCAGCAGACTGCCCAACAGATTGCCGCCGTGCTGGTGGAAGGGTTCAACAAGCACTATCGCTTGTTCCGCGAGCTGACCCGTGGCGCCAAGACCCGCTTCGAAGCGGCCGACTGGCATGCCGTGCAACGCTCCAACCGTGACCGGATTGCGTTCTACGATGAACGGGTGCAGGAGACGGTGATCCGCCTGCATGGCGAGTTCAAAGCCGAATCGCTGGATGACGAGACCTGGTCGCAGGCCAAGCTGCTGTTCATTGGCCTGCTGGTGAATCACAAGCAGCCGGAACTGGCCGAGACCTTCTTTAACTCGGTGTTCTGCAAGATCCTGCACCGGACTTATTTCCACAACGATTTCATCTTCGTGCGGCCGGCGGTGTCCACCGAGTACATCGAATCCGACCCGCCGACCTACACCAGTTATTACCCGCAGCGGCACGGGCTGGCCGCCACCATCCGCGAGATCGTGATGGACTTCGGTTGGCGACGACCGTTTACGGACCTGGAACGGGACATTCGTCGAGTGTTGCGCAAAGTGCGCTACTTCATGGGCGGACGCTGGCCAACCGCGGAGGTCAATCTGCAGATCCAGGTGTTGTATTCCGCCTTCTATCGCAACAAGGCGGCCTACATCATCGGCAAGGCGGTCAACGGCAACCAGGAGTACCCGTTTGCGGTGCCGGTGCTGCATGACGCGGAAGGCAAGCTCTACCTAGACACGGTGCTGCTGGATCCGTGGCGGATCAGCGTGCTGTTCAGCCTGTCGCGGGCGTATTTCATGGCCGACATGGAGGTGCCGTCGGGCTATGTGCAATTCCTGCGCTCGATGATGCCGACCAAAACGCGATCCGAGCTATACACCATGCTGGGGCTGGCCAAGCAGGGCAAGACCATGTTCTACCGCGACCTGATGGCGCACCTGCGGCATTCGCAGGACCGCTTCATCATCGCGCCGGGGATCAAGGGTATGGTGATGCTGGTGTTCACCCTGCCTTCCTATCCGTATGTATTCAAGTTGATCAAGGACACGTTTGCGCCGCCCAAGGAGATCGACCGGGCGACGGTCAAGGCCAAGTACCTGTTGGTGAAGCAGCATGACCGGGTCGGCCGCATGGCGGATACGCTGGAGTTCTCTGATGTGGCGCTGCCCCGCGCCCGTTTCGATGAAGAGCTGTTGCACGAGCTGCGGAATTGCGCCGCGTCTTCCATCGAGGAAGAGGGTGACACGGTCGTCATCAAGCACGTCTATATCGAGCGCCGGCTGCAGCCGCTCAACCTCTATCTGCAGGATGCGACGCATGAGCAGAAGGAGGCGGCCATCATCGAGTACGGCAACGCCATCAAGGAACTGGCCTCGGCCAACATCTTCCCAGGTGACATGCTGTACAAGAACTTCGGTATCACGCGCTATGGCCGGGTCATCTTCTACGACTACGATGAAATCGAGTACATGACCGACGTGAACTTCCGCTACATCCCGGAGGCGCCGACGCCGGAGATGGAGTTTTCGGCGGAACCTTGGTATCCGGTTGCCAGGAACGATGTATTTCCGGAAGAATTCGGCCCCTTCCTGCTCGGCAACACCGACGTGCGGCAGGTGTTTCTCAAGCACCACCGGGAACTGCTTGATCCGGCATTCTGGCGGGAGAAGCAGCGGCGCATCCGTGATGGGCAGATCGACGACTTCTTCCCGTACCCGGAGGAGCTGCGCTTCGTTCGGCTGTTCGGCGAGAAGCGCATCTGACGGGGGCGTTCTGCGCCGTACGTATATTCCGGCATCTACCGGTGCCGCTGCCCATGATCGTCGATTGATTCGGCGCGTCCATCGCGCCATTCGCAATTTCTTGGTCCTTTCTCTGGAAAGGACTTGTACACAGGGACTTTATCCATGACCGACAAACTGACTCAGCCGCTGTCCGAAACCGAGCTGGTCGACCTCGCTGCCTTCCTCGACTCCGACGATGCGCCGGAGCACACGCTGCCCTTGCAAGCCGTAGACGGTTTCTTCTGTTCATTGGTAGTCGGGCCGCAGGTACTGTCGCCCGAGGAATACCTGCCCATCGTCTGGGGGAGCGAAGGCACGCCGAAGTTCAAGAAGGCATCCGACGAAGCCCGCGTAGGTGCCTTGCTGCGCCGGCATTTCAACGAGATCGCCGCGACCGTGTCCGACTCCGCTGCCAAGGGCAAGGATGCCTATCAGCCGCTGGTAGATGAATGGGAAGGTGAACTGGCCGACGACGACACCCCGCTGCTCGATGGCGAATGGTGGGCGTCCGGTTTCCTGCTGGGCCTGGAACTGTGCGAAGAAGCCTGGTTCGGTGAAGAGGGCCACGACGAGATGCTGGAGCCGCTGCTGCTGCCGATCCTGCAGCTGGCTGGCCATGAAGAGGTGGACGCGCTGGAAGGCAAGGCCCGCACCCGTCTGCTCGATCAGCTGCCGGGCCTGATGCTGGCGCTGTATCGCTACTGGCGTGCCGACGAGGACGAGCAGGCGGAGCTGGCCGAGCAGACCGCCGCCGCGGTATCCCGCACGCCGGTGCGTACCCAGCCGGAACCGGGCCGCAACGATCCGTGCCCTTGCGGCAGCGGCAAGAAGTACAAGCATTGCCACGGGGCTTGAGCCGGTTCTTTTCCCCTGACTGATCTGTTGATCCGTAGGTTGGCGTTTGCTGCATTCAACCAACCTACGGATTTCCTTTTCCAAGGAGTGTTGCATGCCCTCGCTGTCCCGCTACAAACGTCGTCAACGCAAAAAGCTGCGCCTTGGCGAATTCCAGGAACTCGGTTTCGGTGTGTCCGGCCGTTTTCGCGATGGTCTCGATCAGGCGGCCCGGATGGCCTTCCTGCAGGCCTTTCTGGATCAGGCGATCGAACAGAACGGCCTGATGTTCGGTGGTGGCCTGGAGCCGTCGTTGGAAGGTTACGTGGTGCTCGACCACCCCGGTTCGGTCAGCGAAGCCCAACGCGAGGCCGTGCTGGCCTGGCTGAAGGGGCAGGAGGTCCTGGCGGAAGTCGAGGCCGACGCGCTGTCTGACGCGTGGTACCCGGAGCTGTGACCCCGCCATCCGAATGGACCATGACGCCGGTCGGCGTGGTCCGTTCGCCCTTCCGGGAAAAATTCGGCATCCCTCGCCAGCCGGGGCTGGCGGCGCAAGTAGAGAGTGTGGTCGAGCTGCTGCCGCCGTTCGACCGCCCCGAATCGGTGGCGGAACTTGCCGGGTTTTCCCACCTCTGGTTGATCTTCGTTTTCCATGCCACGGCCGAGCGCGGTTGGCGGCCCACCGTACGGCCGCCCCGCCTGGGCGGCAACCGCCGGGTCGGCGTGTTCGCCAGCCGTAGTACCCATCGCCCCAATCCCATCGGTTTGTCCGTGGTCGAGCTGGTGTCGGTCGACCTTTCCGGCGGCGTGCGCCTGACGGTGCGCGGTGCCGACCTGCTGGATGGCACCCCGGTGCTGGACATCAAACCTTATCTGCCCTTTGTCGATGCCGTGCCGGACGCGCGCAGCGGCTATGTCGATGCACCGCCTGCCATGCTGCCGGTTATTTGGTCGGATGTGGCGGCGGTGCAACTGGGTGAAATCGTCGCCTCGGACCCCTCCCTTGAAAGTGCCTTGCTGGCCGCAGTGAGCTGCGATCCGCGCCCCGCTTATCAGCAGGATGACAATCGGATATACGCGGCACGAATCGGCAACTACGATGTAAGGTGGCAAGTACGGGGTAATACCGCTTTCGTATTGGAAGTCGTTCCTTGTCCGGCTGATCCCGGAGTAGAATCCGCGCCTGGTCCGTAATATCACTTTTAAGTTTGCGTATTTTTACGCATTGACTTCCGTCTCTTGTGTCTGTCGATCGGACGGCGCATAATCCGCCCCGTTTTGCGCAATTTTTGTGCAGGCCGGCGCGCTGAGAGAGGCGTCGCCGCGTTCGAAACCAGGCGGGATAACAACCCAGACCCGCCGATGCGTAGGAGATCGGGAGCGATGAGTGCAAACTGGACGATGAAGGCTGTGGCCGGTGCCGTAGCGCTGAGCTTCGCCACCCTGGCTGGTGCCGCAGTGGTGCCGGCTGGCGTGAAGCTGGCGGACAAGCAGGAACTGATCCGCAACAACGGTTCCGAACCGGAAACCCTGGACCCGGCCGTGGCCGAATCCGTGGGCGCCAACAACCTGACCCGTGACCTGTTCGAAGGCCTGACCGCTACCGACCAGGATGGCAAGGTTGTGCCGGGCGTGGCCGAGAGCTGGAAGCAGACCGATCCGATGACCTGGGTGTTCAAGCTGCGCAAGAACGCCAAGTGGTCCAACGGCGAGACCGTGACCGCCAAGGACTTCGTCTACGGCATGCAGCGCTTCGTCGACCCGAAGACCGCTTCCCCCTACGCCTCCACCTACGGCATCTTCCTGCTGAACGGCCTGGAAATCACCGAAGGCAAGAAGCAGCCCTCCGAACTCGGCGTGAAGGCGGTTGACGACTACACGCTCGAAATCAAGACCCCGTATCCGGTCGGCTTCATGCCGGACCTGATGTCCAACCTGAACCTGGGCCCGGTCAACAAGGCTGCCGTGGACAAGTTCGGCAAGGATTGGACCAAGCCGGGCAACATGGTCAGCAACGGCGCGTTCACCCTGAAGGACTGGCAAGTCAACAGCAAGATCGTGCTGGAAAAGAATGCCCAGTACTGGGACAACAAGAGCGTCAAGCTCGCCAAGGTGACCTACCTGCCGGTGGAAGACGGCAATGCTGACGTGAAGCTGTTCCAGTCCGGTGAAAACGACTGGGTGTACCAGCTGCCCCCGGGAACCTACGAGCAGTACAAGAAGGAATACCCGAAGGACATCCGCAACGCCCCGATGTTGGGTCTGCGCTACTACTCCTTCAACAATGGCGATCCGGTCATGAAGGACATCCGCGTGCGCAAGGCGCTGTCGATGGTGATCGACCGCGACATCCTGTCGCAGAAGGTGACCGCTGACGGCCAGGTGGCCGCCTACGGCGTGATTGTGAAGGGTGTGGCCGGCGCCGACGTGACCGCCTACGACTGGGCCAAGTGGCCGATGGACAAGCGCATCGCCGAAGCCAAGAAGCTGCTGGCGCAAGCCGGCGTGAAGCCGGGCACCCACGTCAAGTTCAGCTACAACACCAGCGAATACCATAAGAAGATGGCGATCTTCGCCGCTTCCGAGTGGAAGACCAAGCTGGGCCTCGAAACCGACATGGAAAACATGGAGTTCAAGGTCCTGCTGAAGAAACGTCACGACAAGGACTACCAGATCGCCCGTAACGGCTGGGTGGCCGACTACAACGACGCCACCACCTTCCTGACGCTGGTGCAGTGCGAATCCGATCAGAACGACAACGGCAACTGCAACAAGAAGGCCGAGGAGCTGATCAAGCAAGGCAACGAGTCGCTGGACCCGGCCAAGCGCAAGGCCCTGCTGACCCAGGCCGCCAAGATGATCATGGAAGACTACCCGATGCTGCCGCTGCTGCAATACACGGTGCCGCGCCTGGTGAAGTCCTACGTGGGCGGCTACTCCACCAAGAACCCGATGGACCGCTATCGCAGCAAGGACCTGTACATCATCAAGCATTAAGTTGATGTAAAGGTTCCGGAGGGCCGCGAGCTTGCGGAAAATCCTGCTGCGTGACCCGATCTTGGCTCTGCGATGCTCACCGTACCACTTGTATGGTTGCGCTTCTCAAACCAAGCTCGGGCCGCTCGCGACGGATTTTTCGCAAGCTCTGCCCCTGCTCCCAGGGGCATGCCCTCCTTCCGGTCGTTTGCAGCCTTCAGGGCTATGATGAGGCAAAGGGCAGGAGTGATCGGGCCATCGTTCCGGCTTTGCGGCCATGCCGCGGAGCCGGCCCTCCCGTACTCCCGTTTCTCCCCGGGTTTGCGCTGCGGGCCATGGCCGGGTGACGTTACGTCGGCTCGACACACCCCCAAATTCTCGGGCTGACCGGCCCGGTCTGACCGCCGCTCCGACCTGCATGACAGGTGGCCGCAGGCGGGTGTCGCTCCGGTGAGAAAGGAGAAGTCCCCTCATGTGGTCTTACACACTTCGCCGAATCCTGGCGACCATTCCTACCATCCTGGCGGTCGTGACCGTGTGCTACCTGCTGCTGCACAGCACGCCGGGAGGCCCCTTCGACAGCGAACGCAAGGTGTCCGCCGCGGTGCTGGCCAATCTGCAGGCCAAGTACCACCTCGACATGCCGCTGTGGAAGCAATACTTCTATTACCTGAACAGCCTGGTCCACGGTGACCTGGGCGCGTCTTTCCGCTACGCCGACTGGAGCGTGAACGAACTGGTGGCCAAGGCGCTGCCGGTGTCGCTGTCCATCGGTGGCGGTTCGATGCTGATCTCGGTGGTGATCGGCGTCCTGCTGGGCATCATCGCCGCGCTGCGCCAGAACAGCATGGTCGACTACGGCGTGATGCTGATCGGCAATATCGGCAGCGCCTTCCCGTCCTTCGTGATCGGACCGGTGCTGATCCTGGTGTTCGCCGTGTGGGTGAAGTGGCTGCCGGCCGGTGGCTGGAACGACTTCGACCCGCGCTACATGCTGCTGCCGATGGCGCTGCTGACCTTCATCAACGTGGCCACCATCGGCCGCGTGATGCGCGGCAGCCTGATCGAAGTGCTCAACAGCAACTTCATTCGCACCGCGCGGGCCAAGGGCCTGCCGATGCGCACCATCATCACCCGCCACGCGATGAAGCCGGCGCTGCTGCCGGTGGTGTCGGTGCTGGGTCCGCTGGCGATCTCGTCGATCACGGCGGCGGTGGTGACCGAGTACGTGTTCTCGCTGCCGGGTATCGGCAAGCTGATCGTCAATGG
>CBIHQA010000026.1:0-16677 GCA_966211475.1 uncultured Neisseriales bacterium | reverse complement strand
TGGCAGTACCCGGCGGCAGCGGTGGTCATCCTGCTGGGGGTGATCGCCTGGATTTCGCCGAGTACCTCTGCCACGGCCACGGCGGCCAGCGGCCCGACCTTTGCCGAGGTGAAACACATCATCGACCAGCGCTGCGCGGTGTGCCATGCGGCCAAGCCGACCCAGCCCGGCTTCGCCAGCGCGCCGGCCGGCGTGTTGCTGGATGATTCGGCGCATATCGCCACCAATGCCAAGCGGCTCTATGAGCAGGCGGTGGTGACCAAGGCGATGCCGCTGGGGAACCTGACCCAGATCACCGATGCGGAGCGCGCGACCATCAAGGCGTGGTACGAAGCCGGCGCAAAGGTGGAATAACTTCCCTACTCGTAGCCCGGACGCGGCGCGGCCGGGGTGTATCGAGAGGCGCCGCTCCTGGCCGGTTTGCGACCGTCCGGGCTACAAAGTGGTGATCCGATCGGGCACCTGGGCGCTGAACCTTTGTTCCAGACAATGCCTCCGAACCCGTAATCCTCGACGGACTTCCCCATGCCGACCCTGATCCGCGCTACCCTGCTCGACTTCCTCCGCGATCCCGGCGCCGTGCCCGACCCGACTGCCTGGCGCCTGGTTGACGACGGCGCGCTGCTGGTCGACGCTGGACACATCGTCGCTCACGGCGAGGCTGCCGACCTGCTGGCGACCCATCCGGACGCTGAGGTGGTCGACTACACCGGCAAGCTGGTAGTGCCGGGTTTCATCGACACCAACATCCATTTCGCCCAGGTCGACGTGCTGGCGAGCTTTGGCACGCAGCTGCTGGATTGGCTCAACACCTACACCTTCCCGGCGGAGCGCCGCTTTGAATCGCCGGAGCATGCTCGCCTGATCGCCGGCCTGTTCCTCGACACCCTGCTCGCTAACGGTACCACCACCGCGGCGGTCTATCCGACGGTGCACAAGCAGTCGGTGGACGCGTTTTTCACCGAGGCCGAACAGCGCAATCTGCGCATGGTCTGCGGCAAGATCCTGATGGACCGGCATTGCCCGGATTTCCTGCGCGACGACGTGACCAGCGGCGAGCTAGACAGCCGCGAGCTGATCGATCGCTGGCACGGCAAAGGCCGCCTGTCCTACGCGATCACCCCGCGCTTTGCGCCGACCTCCACGCCTGAACAATTGGCGATGGCCGGCCGCCTGTATGCCGACACCCCCGGCCTGTATCTGCAGACCCACGTGGCCGAGAACCACGATGAGGTGGCCTGGGTGGCCAAGCTATGGCCGGACGCCCGCTCCTACCTCGACGTATACGACCGCTACGGCCTGCTCGGGCCGCGTTCGGTCTACGGCCATTGCATCCACCTCGATCCGGCGGACCGGCAACGCATGGCCGACAGTGGGGCGGCGATGGCCTTCTGTCCGACCTCCAACCTGTTCCTCGGCAGCGGACTGTTCGATCTGGAAGCGGCGCGGCAATTGGGCGTGCGGGTAGGGCTTGCCACCGACGTGGGCGGCGGCACCAGCTATTCGATGCTCACCACGCTGGCGGAGGCCTACAAGGTGCTGGCCATGAACGGCCAGAAGCTGTCGCCCTGGCGCGGCTTCTACCTGGCGACGCTGGCGGGGGCGGAGGCGCTGTACCTGGAAGACCGGCTCGGAAACTTCCAGCCCGGCAAGGAGGCCGATTTCGTGGTGCTGGATTGGGCAGCCACGCCGGTGCTCAAGCGGCGCACCGAGGTATCCCGGAGCATCGACGAGCGCTTGTTCGCGTTGATGATGCTGGGGGATGACCGGGCCGTGGCCGCAACCTGGGTGGCGGGGCAGCCGGCCTTCGAGCGCTCGTAGCGCCGATCCGTCCCGCGTCGCCTCCTGCATCGCTTTGGTAGCCTGGACGCCAACGGCGGCCGGGGAGATCACTGCACTTCCCGGCCGCCGTTGGCGTCCAGGCTACAAGGTGGCGGTCACCTCAAAGAAGTGTGCCTAGCTGATCGATTTCTTGCGCCGCTCCAGCCACTCGAACATCCCCATGCCCACCAGCATGGCGGCCAGAAACACCAACCCCTTCGCCACGCCCGCGCCAGCCAATACCAGCGCCGGGCCTGGGCAAATGCCCGCCAGCCCCCAGCCGATGCCGAACAGCAGGCTGCCACCGATCAACCGATGGTCCAGATGACGATAGGTGGGCAGTTGCATCGGCTCGTCCAGCAGCGAGGTACGGCGCCGGCGGGCGAGGGCGAACGCAGCGCTCCCCACCGCGATAGCGCCGGCCATCACCAGCATCAGCGACGGGTCCCAGGCACCGGCCAGGTCGAGGAAACCCAGCACCTTCGCCGGGTTGGCCATGCCAGCGATGATCAGCCCGATGCCGAACACCAGCCCGGCCACGAATGTGGTCAGCAGCTTCATCCCGCATTCCCCGCAAGCAGGTGGCGCACCACGAGCACGGTGACGAAGCCCGCCGCCATGAACGACAGCGTCGCGACCAGCGACCGTATCGATAGCCGCGACAGGCCGCACACGCCATGCCCGCTGGTGCAGCCGGCGCCATAGCGGGTGCCCAGCCCGACCAGCAGGCCGGCGGCGATCAGCATCGGCACGCTGGCATCCACGCGGCTTTCCGGTAGCGGCGCCAGCAGGCGGTAGAAGAGCGGCGCCACTACCAGCCCGGCCACGAAGGCCACCCGCCAGGCGATGTCGCCGGTTCGCGGGCGCAGCAGCCCGCCGACGATTCCGCTGATGCCGGCGATGCGTCCGTTGAACAACACCAGCGATGCGGCGGCCAGCCCGATCAGCAAGCCGCCGATCAAGGCGGTCAGCGGGGTGAAATGTAGCCAGTCCAGGTTCATGGCCGTCCTCTCAGTCTTTCGGGCAATACAGCGCGTAAAGCGTCTCGAGTACCGCCAGCACCTTCGGGTCCGCCACCGAGTAGTAGATGCGCTTGCCGTCGCGCCGGGTGTTCACCAACCCCTCGCTGCGCAGCACGCCTAGCTGCTGCGACAGACTGGGCTGGTGCAAGTCCAGCAGGGTTTCCAGCTCGCTGACGGATTTCTCGCCTTGGCTCAGTTGGCAGAGCAGCAGCAGACGGTCGGGGTTCGACAGCGCGCGCATCACCGCGGCGGCTTCGCCGGCCGCCATGCGCATCCGATCCATGTTCAAAGGCAGGTCCATGCAGGGTTCCGGCAGTGGATTCCAAATAGGCTTGCAAACAATATATCAATTGATATTATATAAATCAACATAACGTAAGCGCATCGAGGACCCGCCCATGCACCCGATGATTGAAGCCTTTTTCGATGACGCCACCGGCACTGTCAGCTACGTGCTGTACGACCAGCCGGGAGGGCGGGCGGCCATCATCGACCCGGTGCTCGACTTCGACCCCAAGGCAGGCCGCATCCACACGGTTTCTGCCGACCGGTTGATTGCCTTTGTCCATGCACAGCGGCTGACGATGGACTGGATCCTGGAAACACATGCCCACGCCGACCACCTGTCCGCCGCGCAGTACCTGAAGCGTGAACTGGGTGGCCGCATCGCCATCGGCGAACGCATCCGGCAGGTGCAGGGCGTGTTCGAGCGGTTGTTCAATCTGGGCGATGACCCACGGGCCGAAGCGCGCTTCGATCACCTGTTTGGCGATGGAGAGCGCTTCCGCATCGGTGCGCTGGAGGCCGAGGCGATATTCGTCCCCGGTCACACGCCGGCCGACGTGGCCTACCGCATCGGCGATGCCGTCTTCGTTGGCGATACGTTGTTCATGCCCGACGTCGGCACCGCGCGGTGCGACTTTCCCGGCGGCAATGCGCACACGCTGTACCAGTCGATTCGGCGCCTGCTGTCGCTGCCGCCCGAGACGCGCCTGTTCATGTGCCACGACTACCCGCCGGCAGATCGTCCCCCGCGTTGGCAAAGCACGGTGGCCGAGCAGCGCCGCGACAATCTGCACGTCCACGATGGCGTGGACGAAGCGGCCTTCGTCGCGATGCGGCAGGCCCGCGACGCTGGGCTGGCCATGCCCAACCTGATTCTGCCGTCCATTCAGGTGAACATCCGCGCTGGCGCGCTGCCGCCGGCCGAAGACAATGGCGTCCGCTACCTGAAGCTGCCTGTCGACGCGCTGTAGGCATCCCGCCACCCGGATGCCGGCGCGGCTGGGACGGCAGAGCCCGAAGGCCTATCATGGATAGCATGATCGCGCGTCCCCGGTCGGCCCGGCCCAGCCCCTTCGACGGAACTTGCGGTGCCGGGCTGTGGTGGCTCGGGCTGCTGCTCCTGCTTTGGCTGACGAGCCTGCTGCAGCCGGCGCAGGCCGAGGTGTTGCGGGGCGACCGCTTGCCCGCAGGCCCGCTCGGCCTTCACGCGACCTGGGTCAGCGAGGCAGCTCAGCCGCTCGATCTGGCGAAGGTTCGCGATCTGCAGCGGGCAGGGCGCTTCCGTCCACTGAAGCAGGCGGTGCCGACCTTTGGGATCGGCCCACGGCCGGTGTGGCTGCGGCTGGAGCTGCTCAATCCGACCCGGGAGGCCTTGCCGGTCCGTCTGAGCGCCGGCACCACCTGGATCGACCATATCGACGTTTACCTGGTGCAGGGCGAATCCCTGCTGACGCACCGCCGGACGGGCGATGCGCAGGTTGCGGCGGCCGAATCGCAGCCGGCCATCGGCTTTGTCTTCGACCTGCGGCTGCCACCGGGGCGCAGCGAGCTGTACCTGCGTGCCGCCACGCCGGACCCGCTGGTGCTGCCCGTCGAACTGGCCAGCCGCGACCAGGCTGAGGCGGACGGTCGGGCGCCGCATTATGCCTACGGTTTCCTGTACGGGTTCCTGATCGCGCTGATCGCCTACAACGGTATGCTCTACGCCGGCCTGCAGCAGCGCAGCCTGCTGTACTACGCCCTGTATCTGGTCAGCTTCATCCTCGCCAACCTCGCCTATACCGGGCATGGCTATGCCTGGTGGTGGTCCGGCTATCCCGGCTTGCAGCGCTACGTGATCCTGGTGCTGATGGTGCTGTACGGCTGCTGCGGCCTGCTGTTCGCCAGCCACTTCCTGCAACTGTCGACGTTGGCGCCGCGGGTATGGCGTGCCGTGCAGGGCTTCAGCGTGGGCGGTCTGCTGCTGCTGATCCTGTGCATCGTGATCGATAGCCCGCGGCATGCGGCGCTGGTGGCCTTCGTGTTCGTCTCGGTGTTCACCTTCGGCATGGTGGGGCTCGGGATGCTCAGCGTGTACCGAGGCCGGCCGGAGGGCCGCCATTTCCTGGCCGCCGTGCTGTGCGGCATGCTGGGGGCGTCGTCTACGCTGATGTCGGTCTGGGGCTGGATTCCGTTCACCACCCTGACCTACCACGGCGTGGAGATCGGCCTGATGGTCGAGGCCACGCTGCTGGCGCTGGCCTTGGCCTACCAGATCCGCCACATTCAGAAGGCCCGCTTGCAGGCGGAATACATGGCCTGGCGTGACCCGCTGACCGGGTTGTACAACCGCCGCGCTTTCTTCGAGCTGGCGCTGCCGGTCTGGCACGCGATGCTGCGTAAGGAGCAGCCGATCAGCGTGCTGATGCTGGACATCGACCACTTCAAGCAGATCAACGACCGCCATGGTCACGCGGTGGGCGACCAGGTGCTGGTGAAGCTGGCCGACCTGCTGCTGCGCACCTGCCGCAACGGCGACATCGTGTCCCGCTGGGGTGGCGAGGAGTTCGTGTTGCTGTTGCCGGAAACCGGGCTGGAGGCGGGCGTCCTGCTCGCCGAGCGTATCCGGCAGACGGTGGAAGCCTGCCAGGACGGTCCGGAGCTGGACGACGTGGTCTGGACCGTCAGCATCGGCGTGGCGGAGCGAGCGCAGCAGGGTGATGTCGAGGCGCTGATCCGTGCTGCCGACCGGCGCCTTTACGTCGCCAAAGAACAGGGCCGCAATCGGGTCGTCGGGGTGGATGATCATGCTGCTGAGGCGGATGCCTTGCGGCTGCAGGACCGTTGACCGCTATTCCCCCTTCCGTGCCTTCGCAACGTCCGCGGTGCTGACCGTCACGGCCGGATCGCCGAACTGGCGGGTGACATAGCTCGCCAGTGCCGCGACGTCGGCATCGCTCAGGTGGCCAAAGGCCGGCATATAGGCATGGGCACCGGCGCCGCGGCGGTCCACGCCATGCAGGATCACCTGTACCAGATTGGTCGCCTCCTCCGCGCCCACGGTGGACTGGTGCAGTAGCGACGGATAGGCGCCGGGCGCTTCTCCACCGACGCCAATCCCGCTCCAGCCATGACAGCTGGCGCAATTGGCGTTGTACAGGAAGGCGCCCCGGCTGGGAGGCGTGCTACTGCCGCGCCAACTGGCGACGTCGGTGGCTGGCGAGCCCCGACGCGTGCGTGGCTGCTCGCCGTCCTCTCGCATTGGTGGAAGGTTACGCAGGTAAGCCGCCATTGCCGCAAGGTCCGCCTGGCTGAGGTAGCGGGTGCTGTTTTCCACCACTTCCGCCATCGGGCCAGAGGCGCTGGCCTTGCCGGGCACCACGCCGGTCGACAGGTAACGGACGATCTCGTCGGCACGCCAACTGCCGATGCCGCCGTTCACATCGGGTGTGATGTTGTAGGCGTACCAGCCCTGGATATGCGCCCCGGCATAGGGCTGGTTCTTCAGGCCGCCCAGCGCGGTGCGCGGCGTGTGGCATTCGGCGCAATGGCCCAGGGCTTCCACCAGATAGGCGCCGCGGTTCCACTGCGACGATTTGGCCAGGTCGGACTGAAACCGGCCGGGCTCGAAATACAGCCGGTTCCACGCGGTGAGCAGCCAGCGGTGGTTGAAAGGGAAGCGCAGCCGGTTCTCGGGCGGCCGGTAGGCAATCGGCTTCTGGCTGAACAGGTATGCCTTGATCGCCAGCACGTCTTCGCTGCTCAGCAGGGTGTATGCGGTGTACGGAAAGGCCGGGTAAAGGTGCTGGCCTTGGTCATCCTTGCCCTCGTGCAGGGCACGCAGGAAGTCGGCATCCGTCCAGCGGCCAATGCCGGTGTCCCGGTCCGGCGTGATGTTGGGCGAATACAGGGTGCCGAACGCGGTCTTGAACGGCACGCCGCCCGCAAACGGCCGCTGCTTGTCGGCGGTGTGGCAGGCGATGCAATCCGCCGCCCGTGCCAGGTATTCGCCACGCCGGATCTGCTCGGCGGCGGGGCGTACCGCGATCGGCCCGATCCGTTCCGGCGCGGTGGCTTGCGGCCAGAACAGGAACAGCGTCACCGCCAGCCCGGCGACAACCAGCAGGATAGGTATCACCACATACCAACGCGCTCGGCGGGCCATCGGACTATCCCGCGCTGACCCGCTGCCGCAGCGTATCGGCCAGCCGATAGGCCAGCGCGGCGATGGTCAGCGTGCAGTTGACCGACGCGGCGGTCGGCATCACTGCGCTGCTGGCGATGAACAGGTTGGGGTGGTCGTGGGTGCGGCAGTCCTCATCCACCACCGAATCCTTCGGGTCGGTGCCCATGATGGTGGTCCCCATGATGTGGTTGTTGGGCGCGAAGACATCGTTGAACGTCACCTCCGTACCGCCGAACAGGCCGGCGATGGCCGCGTAGGCCTCGCGGGTGTGGGCGGCGCTGCGGCGCACGTAGTCGTCGATGGAGTAACGGATCTCCGGATAGGGGATGCCGATCGCGTCGCGGTATTCCCGGCTCGGCAGCACCTGGTTGGCCGGGTCCGGCAACTGTTCGTGGAAGCTGTTGATCGCCAGCTTGCGGGCGGCCCGGAAGCGGATCTGCCGGTCGAGCTCCGGCCCCATCACGCCGCGGCCGACCAGGTCGCTGGCGACTTCCCGCACGGTGGAACCGTTCGACAGGTGCAGTTTCTTGGCCGCGTAGTCGGCCCGGAACGCGCCGTCGCGGAAGTTCACCACCGAGGTCATCTCCATCGGCCCGCGCCCGGGCCAGAGTTCCTCGTTGGCGAAGAAGGTGACGCCGGTGCCGGGGTGGTCCATCAGGTTGCGTCCGACCAAGCCGGAGCGGTTGCCGATGCCGTGCGGAAAGCCGGCGCTCGTCGACATCCGCATCAGTTTGGGGATTTCGATGCCGTTGGCGGCCAGCACGAACCAGTGGGCGGTCGCCCGGGTGCTGGCGCCGGTCGGATCCTTGTAGTGCACGGCGGCGATGCGCCCGCTGCTGTCAGCCTCGATGCGGTAGACCACCGCATTGGGGCGCAGGATGGCGCCGGCCTTTTCCGCCTTCAGCGCGTGCACCTCGCCGGCGTACTGCGCGGCGATCGGGCAGATCGGCATGCAATTGTTGTTGCCACAGCAGGTCGGCCGGTCGTCGTAGGGCCGGCTGTTGCGGGCGACCGGCTCCGGCACCACCCGGAAGCCGTTGGCGTTGAGCACTTCGGTAAAGCGCCGGTCCATCCACGACAGCGCCAGCGCCGGCATTGGATACGGCCGGGAGCGGGGCGATCCCAGGTCCACGTCGGCCGGGCCGGACACGCCCAGCGCCTCCTCGGCGCGCTGGTAATAGGGTTCCAGCACTGCATATTCGTATGGCCAGTCCCGCCCGACGCCATACAGGCTGCGCAGCTTGAAGTCATTGGGCAACAACCGCCAGGTGGCGGCCGCCCAGTGCCAGGTGGTGCCGCCCACCGCGCGGATGTACTGGGCGCCATAGGGGTGGCTGCCCTTCTCCACTAGGTAGTGGTTGGGCGGCGCGTACTGCGGATGCGGCGCGTGGCGGGCAGCGGGGTAGGGCGCCATGAAGTCGTTCTTGGAAGGCGAGTTGCGGAAGTTCTCCACAATCTGCCCGCGCTCGATTCGCGGCCCGGCCTCCAGCAGCAGCACTGAGACGCCGGCCTTGGCCAGCTCATGCGCGACGATCCCGCCGGCCACACCGGAGCCGACCACCACGACCTCTGCCGACCGTGTATCGACAGACGCCTTGCCGGCGGCGGTGGCCATGGCCTATCTCCCTCCGGCCGTCATGCTGGCCGCCTCGCCCAGTACCCCGGCACGTCCCGGCAATAGGATGGAAGCGTCAGCACATCCCGGACCGGTTCCTCCATCAGCGCCAGTTCGTAGGCGACCACCGTGGCGTCGTGCCCGTCGTCTTTTTCCGACCGGCTCTTGCTCGGGTCCGGGTCCGGCAGGTGGCCCACCTGGCCCAGGTACCAGGCGGCGACGATCTGCCTCGGGATATCTGCGTAGCGTGGCAAATCCCGCCGCAGCCGCGCCGGCAAGTCGGCCGGCAACGGCCCGGACAAAGGCTGAAGATAGGCCAGCACCGCCGTCACGCCGGCCGCGAAATCGGGAATCCGGCGGGCGAGCGCAGCCTGGTAGCGACGGGACAATTCGGCGGACAGTGAGGGCCGCCCGGTCAGGCGCTGCGACAAGGTCAGGAACGGGGAGGCGGCATCGGCGGCCCACACCTGCAGCGGTGAACGCAGCGCCCCCATCGCCAGCAAGCCCAGGCTGGCCTTCAGGACCCGGCGGCGCCCTCGCTGCGGGTCTGTGTCAGTCTGCCAGACATGCCTTGCTTGCCTGTGCAACATGGCATCGCTCCATCGCGAACGCTTTGCATGGAGAGAGTGCCGCCCGCTGCGGGGAGTTCCCGGAGCCCCGCGCCACAGCTTGCTTTCAGGCCGGGTCTGCTTGGGCAGAGGCCTGCATGGGGCGCACTTCTCCGGTCCCCGTCAGCAGGGCTGCTACCACCATGCCCACGATGCCCGCCATCAACACGGGAACCACCCAGGCCGTCGCCCCCGCCTCCAGCAGCAGCGCCAGCAGCAAGGGCGACAGCGCCGCCCCCAGGTCGTAGCCGGAATAGACGAAACCGAACACCCGGCCGGCCCGCTGGTACTGGGTGGCACGGCGCACCAGCACATCGCGCGACGGCGTGGTCATACCCATGGCCAGACCGGTGATGCCCAGCAGGCAGACCAGCACCGGCGCCGGCTGCGCCCACTGCCCACCGACCAGCAAGGTGACGGCGGCGATCATCAGCCCCGTCAGCACCAACTTCAGCGGCGCAATGCCTCGGTCGCTCAGCCAGCCGCCGAGCAGGTTGCCAAAGGCACTGCCGGTTTGCTGCAAGGCCACTCCCAGCGCCACCACCGACAAGGGCGTACCGAAGCGGGCCGCCAGGGTCGGGGCGAGGAAGCTCGCTGTACCGACCGAGGGTAGTGCCGCAAAGGCGACGAAGGCAAAGCAGCTCAGTACCGGGCGGGAAAGCACAGTGGATTGGGTGCCATGGTCAACCGGAAGGGGATGGGGCAATGGTTCGTGGGCGACCTGCTCCAGCGCCCCGCGTTGCCACAACAGCGCAGCAGCGACCAGCAGCGGGACGACGCACGGCCACAGCAGCGTCACCGACACCGGCAGGGCTGAACCCAGTGCCAGCATCGTTGCCGGCGCAGCGGCATACCCCAGCGTGCTTGCCATCGCATGCAGGGCATATGCCCGACCTAGCCGGGCGGGCGTCACCAGCCGGCCGAGCAGCGCATAGTCGCAGGGATGGAACACGCTGTTGCCCAGGCCCACCACAAAGGCCGCCAGCAGCAACAGCGGCAAACCGGGCAGGCTGGCCACCAGTGCGACGCCCGACACCAGCAGCATCAGCCCGCCGATCAGCACGCGCACCGCGCCGAAACGATCCACCACGAAGCCCGCCAGGGTCTGCATCACGCCCGACGTTGCATACAGCACGGTCATCGCCAGCCCCAGCTCGGCATAGCTCAGCCCCAGCGCGGGCTTGAGCAGTGGAAACAGGCTGGGCAACAGCAACTGGAAGAAATGGCTGCAAAAGTGGCCGGCGCTCAACAGCGCCACCACCGGGCCAAAGCCGAGTCGTGACCGGGCGGTCGAAGCAGGGGCGCTCGAGCCTGGTGCGGCCCCAGGCGGCGCGACCCGGGCAGGGGAGGGGGCGGACATGATTCGTCTCCGGACAGTCATCAAACAGACCCGCCTCAGTCTACGGTCCGCTAGAATTCCCACTATCCGGAACGGGCGATGTTTTATCGAGAGTGGGCCAATGCGCAATATCCGCATCGACGACTACGAGGCGGCTCCCGACCCGGTCATCGCCGCCGGCAACGACTACCCGTTTGCCCACCATCTGGCGGCGCACCGCCATCGTCGCGCGCAGTTGCTCTATTCGGTGCAGGGCGTGATGACGGTGGGCACGGAAGCCGGCAGCTGGGTGGTGCCGCCCCAGCGTGCCGTATGGATTCCGCCCGGCATGCTGCACGACGTTCGCACCACCCGCGCCATCTCCACCCGCAGCCTCTACATCCTGCCAGAGACGGTGCGCGAGGCTGGTCTGCCGCAGCACTGCCAGGTGATCGGCGTGTCCGACCTGCTGCGTGCCCTACTGGTTGCCGCGGTCGACTTGCCGCTGGGGGCCGGTGACCCCCGCTCCACCCGTATCCTGGCCTTGGCGTTGGACGAGGTGCGTACCATGCCGGTACTGCCCCTGTACGTGCCGATGCCGGCCGACCCTAGGCTGGCGCGCCTGTGCCAGGCCTACCTCGCCAGTCCCATCGCCCATGACCCCATCGACCGCTGGGCCGGCGACTATGGCGCCAGCCGCCGCAGCTTTACCCGCCTGTTCCGCCTGCAGACCGGCCTGAGCGTCACCCTCTGGCGCCAGCAGGCCTGCCTGCTCGCCGCACTGGAGCGCTTGGCTGCTGGCCAGCCAGTGACCCGGGTGGCAATGGACCTAGGCTACGACAGCCCGAGCGCCTTCAGCGCGATGTTCCGACGGGTGCTGGGGACGACACCCGGGCGGTATTTCGCCGAGGCGAACTCACCGGACGGCTCCTGAAACCGTGGCGCCGGGTATGTATCAGAGCGGCGCGGCAGAGGCGGCGGAGTTCAGGTAGGCCCAAATCCGTTGTGCCACGGGACCGTGCGCCACATCTCGCCGCCGGATGGCGTAATGCGGGAGGGTCGCGCCCGGCAGCTGCTGGCTTTGCAAGGATTCCAGCCGACCGGCCGCCAGATCCGCCGCGACCAGGTTTTCCGGCATGTGGCCCCAGGCCAGCCCCTGGAGGATGAGCTCCCGCTTCATCATCTGATCCGGCACGCTGCAGGTATGCGCGCCCTCGATGAGGTAGTAACCCCGGTCCTCCGCCTGCAGGCTGCTGTCGCGGATGATGCATTGCGTGTAGGGCCGCATCTCCTGCGGCCCCAGTGCCTGCCCCGGCATGCGCTTGACGAAGCCTGGCGCGGCCACCGGGATCAGCGTCACCCTGAATAGCTCGATCAGATCGAACTCGGGCGATGGCCGGTCCAGATGATGGAAGGCCAGGTCGCAGGCACCGGACCGTAATCGCTCCCACGGACCGCCGATTGCCTCGAACATCAGGTGCAGCCGGGTCGCGGTGTGTTGGGAGAACAGTTCCCTCAACATCCCCAGCGTCGAGGGCAGTGGGCAGAGGTCGCCAATTACCACCCGCAACTCGGGTTCTTCGCCGGCCGACAACTGGGCCGCCTCCCGCAGCAGGTCCTGGTACCCATCCAGCAGTTCGCGAACCCGTCGGTGAAAGGCCGCGCCTTCGGGCGTGAGCGTCACCCGGTAGCCGCTGCGGTCGAGCAGGGTCAGGCCCAGCAGTTCCTCCAGCGAGCGGATCGCGGTATGCACGGTCGGATGGGTGCGGTTAAGTCGCTGCGCCGCCGCCGCGAAGCCGCCTTCGGCCACCAGGGCGTCGAAGCATTGCAGTTGCAGCAAGGTAGGTGCCGACATTGTTGTTTTGATCTTCAATGTTTGAATGAAAAGAGTAATTTTTTTCTAGGTTCTGGGCAAATACGATGCGGGCTCTACTCACTCAACCTGATGGAGCGCTTCATGAAAGCAGTTGTCCGCAAACAGTACGGTGGCCCCGAGCAACTCGTGCTCTCCAACGTGCCTGAACCGGAGGCCGGCCCAGGCATGGTGCTGATCCGCGTCCGCGCCTTTGGCCTCAACCGCGCCGAGCTGTATATGCGGCGCGGTAGTTGGGGCGACGTGGCCGCCATCAGCGGCATCGAGTGCGTCGGCACCGTCGAATCGGATGCCAGTGGCCGCCTGGCGCACGGCCAAACCGTGGTGGCGATGATGGGCGGCATGGGCCGCAGCATCGCGGGAAGCTACGCCGAGTACGTGACGGTCCCCGCGACCAATGTGCTGCCGGTCAAAACGACCCTGCCGTGGGACCGGCTCGCTGCGCTGCCCGAATCTTATGCCGTCGCCTGGACCTGCCTGCACCGCAATCTGGCGATCCAGCCGGGCCAGCGCCTGGTTGTGCGGGGCGGCACCTCCAGTCTGGGGCTGGCCGCCATCGACATCGCGGCCCGACTGGGTGTGGAGATCGTCGCCACGACCCGCCGTCCCGACCGTGCAGCCTCCGTGCACCGGCTAGGGGCGCGCCATGTGCTGGCGGCGGAGGCCGAGCTCGCCACGACCGAAGGCTGGCCCGGCCCGGCGGACGCCATCCTGGACCTGGTCGGCAACAGCACGCTGCTGGACTCCCTGCGCGCAACGAAACGGGACGGCCGGGTTTGCCTCGCGGGCTTCCTGGGGGGAACTGATCCGCTGCCGGACTTCAACCCGCTGGCGCAGATGCCGAGTGGTGTGCAGTTCAGTTTTTTCGGCAGCTTCAACTTTGGCATGCCCGACTTCCCGCTGGATGATGTGCCGATGCAGACCATCGTCGACCTGGCC
This sequence comes from uncultured Neisseriales bacterium, assembly GCA_966211475.1. Classification (GTDB taxonomy): domain Bacteria; phylum Pseudomonadota; class Gammaproteobacteria; order Burkholderiales; family Leeiaceae; genus Leeia. The sequence goes on along the minus strand of CBIHQA010000026.1, from coordinate 3,031 downwards.
GAGCAGGGCGTGTACAAGGGCCGGCCGGCACAGGTATTCAGCCTGGCGCAATTGCCGGAAGCCCATGCGTTGATGGAGGCGAACGAAGCCGGCGGCAAGCTGGTTGTGGTGGTCTAACGGCCTCCCCCCGGTCGCGTTCCGGACTGGCATCAGACGCGGCCGGGGCTGTCCTCGGCGTACCGGATGCCAGGGCGTCGTGAGCGAGGTCGCCAAGTATCGACCTGTGCTTGCGCACCCTCCCACCGCTCCCGGTTTTCAGGCAAAATTCCCGCATCTTTCCGCGCCCGGCCCGCCGCCGGGCGTGTCGTTTGCGGATACCACGATGACCGATCTCTCCCAGCCCCACGCGCCTGCGGCGGCGGTGGATGCGCCCCAGCACACGCCAATGATGCAGCAGTATTTCGGCCTCAAGGCCCAGCATCCGGACAAGCTGCTGTTCTATCGCATGGGCGACTTCTACGAGCTGTTCTACGGCGACGCGGAAAAGGCCGCGCGGCTGATGGACATCACGCTGACCGCCCGCGGCCAGTCCGGCGGGCAGCCGATCCCGATGGCGGGCATTCCCTTCCATGCGGTGGAGGGCTACCTGGCCAAGCTGGTGAAACTGGGCGAATCGGTCGCGATCTGCGAGCAGGTCGGTGACCCGGCCACCAGCAAGGGCCCGGTGGAGCGCAAGGTGGCGCGCATCGTCACCCCCGGCACGCTGACCGACGCCGCGCTGCTGGACGACAAGGCGGACAACCTGCTGTTGGCGATCAACGCGCATCGTGGCCGCCTGGGGCTGGCCTGGCTGTCGCTGGCGTCCGGCCGCTTCGCGGTCGCCGAAACGGCGGTCGAGCATCTCGGCTCGGAGCTGGAACGCCTGCGCCCGGCGGAAATCCTGCTGCCAGACGGGCTGGATGTCCCGCTGCTGACCGCCTTCGGCCGGCCGGTGAAGAAGCTGGCGCCGTGGAATTTCGAGACCGACGCCGCCACACGTGGTCTGACCCGCCATTTCGGCACCCGCGACCTGGCCGGCTTCGGCGTTGACCATCTACCACTCGCGGTGGCCGCTGCCGGTGCGTTGCTCGACTACGCTCGGTCCACTCAAGGCACCGAACTTGCCCATGTGCAGGGCCTGGCGGTCGAGGCGCGTGGTCAGTACATCGAACTGGACGCCGCCACCCGTCGCAACCTGGAGCTGACCGAGACCATCCGTGGCGAGCCAGCCCCGACGCTCGCCTCGGTGCTCGATACCTGCGTCACCAGCATGGGCAGCCGCATGCTGCGCCACTGGCTGCACCATCCGCTGCGCGACCGCCAGAAGCTGGCCGCCCGTACCCAGGCCGTCGCCACCCTGCTGGAAGCGGAGTCGCGCAATGGCCGCGTCACCGCTCTGCGCAGTGCGATGAAGTCGATCGTCGATGTGGAACGTATCGTCAGCCGCGTTGCCTTGCGCAGCGCCCGGCCGCGCGACCTGTCTGGCCTGCGTGACAGCCTGTTGCGCCTGCCGGAAATCCTGCCGCTGCTGGCTGACCTGGATTCGCCGCTGCTCAGCCAGCTGATCAGCCACCTGACGCCGCCCGGCGGCACGGCGGAGCTATTGGCCCGCAGCATCCTCGACGACCCGTCCTCGATGATCCGCGATGGCGGGGTGATCCGCGATGGCTACAATCCCGACCTCGACGAACTGCGTGGCATCCAGAACCACTGCGACGAATTCCTGTTGGCCCTGGAGCAGCGCGAACGCGCCCGCACCGGCATCGCCAACCTCAAGGTGGAATATAACAAGGTCCACGGCTTCTACATCGAGGTCACCAAGGCCAACAGCGACAACGTGCCGGACGACTACCGCCGCCGCCAGACGCTGAAGAACGCCGAGCGCTACATCACCCCGGAGCTCAAGACCTTCGAGGACAAGGCGCTGTCCGCCCAGGACCGTGCGCTGGCGCTGGAAAAGCAGCTCTACGATGCGATCCTGGACGCGCTGCAACCGCACCTGGCAGACCTGCAACTGCTCGCCCAGGCCCTGTCCGGGCTCGACGTGCTGGCTTGCTTCGCCGAGCGCGCCGGGCTGCTCAACTGGTGCGAGCCGGAATTCACCGACGAGCCGGTGATCGACATCGACGCCGGCCGCCACCCGGTGGTCGAAGCGCAGGTCGACGACTTCATCGCCAACGACGTGCGCCTGTCGCAGACCCGGAAATTATTGTTGATTACCGGCCCGAACATGGGCGGTAAGTCCACCTATATGCGGCAGACCGCGCTGATCGCGCTGATGGCGCACATCGGCAGCTTCGTGCCGGCGGCGCGCGTCCGGCTCGGTCCGATGGACCGTATCTTTACCCGCATCGGCGCGTCGGACGACCTGGCGGGTGGCCGCTCCACCTTCATGGTGGAAATGACCGAAACCGCCCACATCCTGCACAACGCCAGCGAAACCAGCCTGGTGCTGATGGACGAAGTCGGGCGCGGCACCTCCACCTTCGACGGGCTGGCACTCGCCTACGCCATCGTCCGCCAACTGGTGGAAAAAAACCGCAGCTACACCCTGTTCGCCACCCACTACTTCGAGCTGACCCGGCTCAGCCAGGACTATCCGCAGCTTGCCAACGTCCACCTGGACGCGGTGGAGCACAAGGACACCATCGTCTTCCTGCATGCGCTGAAGGACGGCCCCGCCAGCCAGAGCTACGGCCTCGCCGTCGCTCAACTGGCTGGCGTACCCTCGCCGGTGATCCGCCTCGCACGCAAGCACTTGCAGCAACTGGAAGCGATGAGCGTGACCGGCGGCGGCCCACAGGGCGACCTGTTCGCCACCCTGCTGGGCGCCGATCCGGAGCCGGAACTGGTGGAGGACCCAGAAGCCCTGCTCGCGCTACGCAACCTCAACCCCGACGACCTCACCCCGCGCGAAGCGCTGGACGCCCTCTACCGGCTGAAAAGCCTGCTCGACCGCTGACCCATGCGGTAGGAGCGGGGCCAGGCCCCGCCAGGCGGGTGTTTTAAGCACGCTTGGTCGGGGGGCTGGCCCCCGCCACCAACGTCACTA
>CBIHQA010000025.1:0-16968 GCA_966211475.1 uncultured Neisseriales bacterium | reverse complement strand
TCGGCGTGGCTTGTCCGCCAGACAGGTAGGAGAGCGCCACCGCCAGTTGCGGTGCATCGATCGGAGCGTCCTCCGCGCTGACGCGGGGCGGGAGAAAATCAGCCGCCATCGGTGTTCACCTGAGACCCCATCAGGGACAAGCCCGCAGCCTCGAAACGCTCCGCCAGCTCGCCCTGCCCGGCGCGTAGCCTGGCAACAGTGTCCGCTTGGCGGGCCTGGAAACGCACCTGCGCGGCAGCGCCGTTCCACTGCACGGTGACATGGAGCTCGCCTAGGTTCGGCAGACTCAGGTCCAGCCTGGACGTCCACTGCCGACCTTCCGGTTCCTCGGTATCGCGACTGGCACGGTGATTCTGTTCTTCCACCGTCCATTTCATCTGTTGACCGGGCCAAGCCTGCCCCATCCAGGAAAACTGCCGGTCATCCAGCACATTCAGTTGCTGCTGGACCAGATGCTGCAATTGCTGGAACTGCCCCTCGTTCAACGCCAGATGAGGCGCCAGGGAGCGGAGTGTCGGCGCTGCATCCGGCATGGCCGCAGCCGCAGTGGATGCAGCCACATTGGGAGAGGTGGGCGCCGGATTGGTCGTCGCCTCCCGGCCAATCCGGGCCTGGGGCTCTTCCATCAACACATCCAGCGGCCGCCGACCAGCCGCCCATTGCAACTGGTGGGATTCGTAGAACTGCCCGCTACGGTCCACGGCTTGCTGCAGCTGCTGCGCCCAGCGCGGCGTGTCCGGACGACCGTTCACCACCTGCAGTTCCAGCGGCTTCGCCTGCAGGGAGGCTTGCGCATCCTTCGGTGCATCAAGGATCGAACGCAACACCCGTGCAGGTTCGGAAAGCTCGACCTCCGGGGTCTGCGGCAAAGGTTCGGCATTCACGACCGGCAAATCGCGCGACAGGGCGAACTGCAACTTGCCGCGATTTTCCACCACCGTCAGCTCGATCTGCTCACCCGGCTGCGTATTGCGCGGCAGATTCAGATCGAGAATCTGATTCTTCACCTCCACTTGGTAGCGCCCGTTCGGCAACGAGGCAAGCACCGCCACCTGGATGCGCTCACCCGGCACGAACTGACCGCTTTCCAGCGGCGCATCGCCCCCCACCTCGATCAGCGGAGACTGATAGTTGCGGATGAGGGACTGGAGTGACCCTACGGCGTCATTACCGACCATGTAAATCCCGATTCCTGGTGCGGAGACTCAAATGCTCGAAAGCAGCACGCGCTGTCGAAAACCATTTGTTCAATGCAATTGCACGCAAAGTCCGTCCATTCGAACGCGCCCCTGCGCCGGTATGCAATTCATTGCCTCTTCTTGCGAAAGGGGCGCATGCAACAGCACGTCGATCATCAGATCGATGCTACTACTGCATACCCGATATCGGCAAAACGGGACGAAAAATGAGGGCAACAAAAAGCCCGGCTGGTTTACCGGGCTTGTTTGGGTACCGAACGGACGACTAAGCAGCCCGCGAGCGGTAGAGCGAAATGATCAATTCGGCCTCGCCACGCGAGATGCCGCAACGTGCAGCAACTTCGGCCGGGTCACAGCCTTCGTGGGCGAGCCGGATCGCCTGCGCATAGGGCGACGCGGCATCCGCAGCAGCCGGTGCCTGCGCGGCATCCAGACCGACAGCGTGTTCGAGCGCGGCAATACGGCGACGCAGCAGATTCAGCTCGGCCTCCAGCACCTGCAAATGGTGGGCTTGGCCGCTTTGATCGCTCAAACGGCTGCGACGGAGCCACCAGATGACCCCTGCCACCAGCAACAGCAGCACAGCGCCGATCAGCCAGCCGTTGTCGATCCACATCGCATTCATCTTTGTACGCCCAGCAAGGACTCATGCTTTCGAAGGCAAAGACACCTTTCGAAAACCAGTTTTCAGTCGAATCGCGGGCAACACCCTTAACCCGACATGCCAACCGCATTGATTTTGCAATTCCGCCGTCCTTACTTTCCTAGAAAGGGCGGATATCGCCTAACCTCCATTCGATGTTAGGCAGAATCGCCGGGGGCGTCAAACCACCAAGCTGGTCGTTCGGGCAATGAAAAAGCCGCCTCAACGGGCGGCTTTTTCAGGATCGGTGCGGGTCCGGCTCAGGCCATGGCCTTGATGGCAGCGGACAGACGGCTCTTGTAGCGAGCAGCCGCATTCTTGTGCACGATCTTCTTGTCGGCGATGCGGTCGATCACGCTTTGCGAAGCCGTGAAGACGGTCTTGGCGGCGGTCTTGTCACCACCGTCAATCGCCTTGCGCACCTTCTTGATGGCGGTGCGCAGCATGGAGCGCAGGCTCGCGTTGTGGCGGCGAGCACTCTCGGCCTGGCGGGCGCGCTTCCGAGCTTGGGCGCTGTTTGCCATGTAGAAACTCCTTAAACCTTTGACTTGTTGGCTGGAACGAACAAACCGTGGATGTTACGGCTTTTCGGTCCCATAATCAAGGGCCATAAAACAAGTTGAATTGCGATCCCGTTCGCGGCGCCGGCAGAAACACTTGGTAACACAGGATTGACCTCGCCGGCCCCTGTGCCCGCCGCCAGTGGCGTATGATATGCGGTTTGCGCGCAGCCGCACGATCTTCGCCCTCAATGAATCTGCTTCGTACTGTTTTCACCGTCAGCGGCATGACGCTGATTTCCCGTGTGCTCGGGCTGGTTCGCGACATGCTGATCGCCCGCTACTTCGGGGTCAGCTACGCTACCGACGCATTCTGGACCGCCTTCAAGATTCCCAACCTGTTGCGCCGCACCTTCGCGGAAGGTGCATTCTCGCAGGCCTTCGTGCCCATTCTTGCCGAATACCGCAAGACGCGCAGCGATGAAGAAACACAAAGCCTGCTCGATCATGTGACCGGCGTACTCGGTGTCGCGTTGTTCCTCATCACGGTGCTGGGCATCCTGGCCGCCCCCTGGGTGGTGTGGGCGACCGCCACCGGCTTTGCCAACACCCCACAACGCTTCGAACTGACCGCCACGCTGCTGCGCTGGGTGTTCCCTTATATCCTGTTCATCTCGCTCGCCTCGCTGGCGGGCAGCATCCTCAACGCCTACAACCGTTTTTCGGTCCCGGCCTTTACCCCTACCCTGCTGAATGTGGCGATGATTGTCGCCACGGTGTTCGTAGCGCCCTACGTGAACCCGCCGGTACTGGCGCTGGCACTGGGGGTGCTCGTCGGAGGCATCCTGCAACTGGGTTTCCAGGTGCCCTACCTGATGCAGATCGGCAAGCTACCCAAGCTCAAGCCGTCCTTCCGGGACCCAGCAGTCCGGCGCATCCTGATCAAGATGGGGCCGGCCATTTTCGGTGTGTCGATCAGTCAGATCAGCCTGTTGATCAACACCTGGTTCGCGTCCTACCTGCCGTCGGGCAGCGTGACCTGGCTCTACAACGCCGATCGGTTGATGGAGTTGCCCACCGGCCTGCTGGGCGTCGCGCTGGGAACCGTGCTGCTGCCGTCGCTTTCGCGCGCGGCGGCCGGCAAGGAGCAGGAGGAATACGATGCGCTGATGGACTGGGGGCTCAAGCTGACCCTGCTGCTGGCCGTGCCGGCGGCCATCGGTCTCGGCCTGCTGGCGGCTCCGCTGCTGTCTACCCTGTTCCTGCGCGGCAAGTACACGGCACACGACGTCCTGATGACCGAACAGGCCCTGATCGCCTACGGTGCAGGGCTGCTTGGCCTGATCCTGGTGAAGGTGCTAGCCCCCGGCTTCTATGCCCGGCAGAACATCAAGACACCGGTCCGCATCGGCATCGTCACATTGGCCGCGACGCAATTGATGAACTACGTGCTGGTTTGGAAAGTACATCTGAATCATGCTGGACTGGCACTGGCTATCAGCCTGGGCGCCTGTCTGAACGCGGGCCTACTGTTCGCCGGACTGATCCGCCGCGGCTACTATCAACCGCACGCTGGCTGGGCGCAGTTCTTCGTGAAACTGGTCGTCGCCAACCTGGCGATGGCTGCCGTGTTGTGGCTGGTCCGTGGCCATACTGATGTCTGGTTGTATGGCAGCACCTTGATGCGCGTCGTACGGCTGGCCGTGGTGATCGGCATCGGTGTCGTCGCCTATTTCGGCACGCTGTTTGCGCTGGGCTTCCGGATAAAGGATTTCCGGCGCCACGCCAAGTAACCGGCCCCTGCCGCAAAAACAAGAAGGCCCGGATGGACGACATCCGGGCCTTCTGTGTTTTTTACACGCAGCGGTCAGGCGGGACGTACCTCTGCCCACGTCCAGCCCAGCCCCCTCTCGATGACCCGTTCCAGGGTGAGCGATAGCATGCGGTCGTCGAACTGGACATTCAGCTGCTTGCCGGTCGCATAGTCCTCGGTCCGGATCAGCACGCTGCGCGACAGGTGTTGCTGCATGCCGAGCATCACGTAGACCACCGGTTTGGATACCCGTACGTCGACGGTGATCACGCCGCTGCGACCCGAGTGCGGCATGTTCTGCACCGTGTCGGAGAAAGTGCCGAACAGCGGGTCCAAACCCAGCACTTGCAATCCGGCGTAGAGGTGGCCGTTGTCCAGCTGGTGCAAGCGGCGCAGCACCGCGATGTGCCAGTTGTCCTGTTCGCTGACGCGCACGGTCAGCAACGAACCGGGACGCAGGTCATCACCCTGCCGGGAATACGGGAGCACGGCGCCGAAGCCGCCTTCGCTCTCATTCTGTACCAGCCAGGTCTCGAAATGGGCGTTTGCCTTCGCCTCCGCCTGCGCAAGCTTCACGGCGGCGGCCTGCTTAGCGCGGGTATGGGCAGACACGAAGCCGTAAAGCCGCATGTCGATCATTTCGTTGAAATTGAGGTCGCTCTGGTTCGCCTCACGGCGCTCGATGTTGTCCGCCTTCACCAAGGCACTGACGTTGTCGTAGCCGACGCCGACATCGAGCAGCTTGTTAACCTCGTGCCGCTCGCTGGTGCGGCGATGCTGGTTGGGCTGGTTGGACCAGTAGAGCTTGAGTTGGGTAAGCAGCTCGGTGGCCCCCGGCTGCCGGATGGATTCGGGCAAGCCCAGGCGGGTCGCGTCTCCACCGGAGCGCAAGGTGTTCATCACATTGTCGACCATCGCCAGCAGCGATGCGGTCCCCATGTAGCGGGCGTTCTTGCTGTCCAGCTCCTGCTCGATGCGGATCGGGCCGGCCGGTTCGTCCAGAGCGACGCCGTACTGGTGTCCGGTCGGAGAAAACTGGCTATCCAGCGGCACGGCCTTGGACCATACCTGCAGCCACTCGTCCACCCAGTCCAGTTGTCGCACACCGAAACCGGTGGTACTGATGGTACTCAGCAGCAGCAGGTGTACGTATTCATCCGCGCAGGTGGTGGGGTCGCCGGCAGCGCTATCCGCGCCTCCCGTCGGGACGGCAAGGTCCTCGGCGCCGCGGCCCGTGGCGGCGAGCAAGGACTCGTGCGCGGCCATCCAGAACGGGCCTGGCAGCGGCTGCAGGCGGAAGTAGTGCCACTTGGCGACGGTAATCAGCGATTGCAGGATGAGGACCGACACGGCAGCCTGGGTCGCCGGCGGCAAGGTGTTGTAAACCGGTGCACGCAGAAGCTGAAGTGCCAGCGTGTGTTGCGCATCCGCATAGCCGACCACGGATGACCACAGCGCCTCCTCCATGGCCTTGGGCATGCGGGGGTTGAGTACGTAGTGCTCCTTCAGGAAGCGTTCCGCATCCTGAAGGGCCTTGGTGAGATGCAGCAACGCATCCGCGAATCCGGACCCGGGCGGGCCGCTGTCCAGCACGTCCGGCACGAGGTCGACAAAGGCCTGGACGCGATGTTGCGCATCCTCAGCGTGGAGTGACTTCAACCACTTCGCGGCACTATTTGCATTCTCGAATGGATGTCCCGCACCTCCGAACAATGACTTCAGGCGTCCCAGCATCTTATGTCCTGTTAAAGGATCGTTATAGGGTGATCTTTGCAGCGTGGCGGTGTTCCCGCCGCGCCGGTAATTCTGTCATTCCGTGGCCACAAGCGGCGGTGGGCTGTCCGTTTCGCAGACCCAGCGCTCTGCTTCGTCCAGTTCCCCGAACACACGCAGATTGGTCGGCACGAACAGGCTTTGCAGCCAGGCAAGCCAGCTCAGCCACTGGTCTTCGCTGACAATGGCGACCCGGCCGAATCCCGTGACATGGTCCCGCGAGAAACGGATTTCCTCCCAGGCGACGTCGACGCTGTAGCCCAGCATGTCGCGCAGGTCGACCAGCATGTTCGCCAGCCCCTGGAACTTGATGCTGTAAAGGACGTGCTCTTCTAGCTGGCGGAAGTCGTCCAGAGTGAACTGGCCAAGTACCGAGATCATGACGACATCGCCACGCTGCTGCAGGGAAATCATGAGGCCTCCTGACGGGTTGCCGATCGGGGCGTCCCTTTCAATCTAGCAGACGGGGGGTGTGCTGGAAATGATCGGGTACGCGGATTGGATAACGTCGGGATGGCGTGACAGGTTTACCCGAATCCGTCCGGAACCGCACGGAGTCCAGGCCTGGTGAAAACCGATGCGCGACGGGATGCGCCGGGTTCAGTCCCGGGAGGCGTAGATGCTCAGCACACCGCTGGCGACCACCAGCCCGATCCCCAGCCATGCGACCGGTGCCAACAGGTCATGCCAGAGCAACAGACCCAGCAGTGCCGAGAACACCACGGTGCTGTAGGCAAAGCTGGCAACCACCAGGGTACGGCCCTGGCCATAGGCCCGTGTCAGCGACAATTGCGCCACCGTGGCGGTAGCGCCGATCCCGATCAGGATCAGGGCGGATCGGCCGGTCAGCGCGTGGAAGTCGTCGAACAACATGCCCACGGCGGCAATCACGCTGGCGGTCAGCGTGAAGTAGAACACCACCCGCCAGCCGGGCTCACCAAGCTTGCCCAGCTCCTTGATATTCAGGTAAGCGATGGCGGCAAGCAGCCCCGAGCCGAGGCCGATCAGTGCCGCGCCAAGCGTCCCCGCTGCGAAACTCGGTCTGAGCAGACCAAGCACGCCCACGAATCCCAGCACCACAGCCAACATCAGCGATGCCGGCGGCCGCCGCTTGAGCACCGCCACGGTGAGCACGGCGAGGAAGATCGATGAGGTGTAGGTAAGCGTCGTCGCCGCTGCCAGCGGCAGATGGGTGACGGCGTAGAAGGACATCAACAGGGATGCACTACCCGACAAGGAACGGAGCAAGTGCACCTTGAGATGCGGTGTACGGACCGACTGACCGCGCCAGACGACCATCCCGTAGACGAACAGCAGGCTGACGAAGGAGCGGTAGAACACCAGTTCCGGCGTCGAGAAATGCGCGCTGCCCAGCTTGACCAGCGCACCCATCAGCGAGAAACCGACACCGGCCAGCAGCATCCATAACGCCCCCCGCTGCCCTGGATTGAGCTGGGAGAGAAACGAAAGGCGAATGGGCGGCATGGGAACAGCTATGGGGCGAAACGTCTGATTATACCGCCCTGCCCCGCCCGCTTGCCGGACGCTTGCGGACAAGTCATTGGCGCCAGAGCAGCATCGGCCCCATCCAACCCCATCGGCATCGACAAACGAAAAAGGGCGTCCATCGGACGCCCTTTCCCGCGACTGTGACCGCACTCAGTCGCGTAGCGCGTTGCCGAGTTGGCGGCGCAGATACTCATGGAAGTGGCGCATGCCGTCTTCCATCGGCGACTGGTAGGGGCCGACCTCGTTGTCGCCCCGCAGCCACAGCGCCTTGCGGCCCTCGTGCATGCGGATGCAGATCTCGTCGTCTTCCTTGGCGGTCTCGAAGTAGGCCTCCTGCTCGGCGGCCATCACCTCCGGCTCGAACAGCGCGATCTCTTCCGGATAGTAGAACTCGGTCAGCACCGTGCACTTTTCCGGCCCCTTGGGGATCACCACACTGACCACCAGGGTATGCGGATACCACTCCACCATGATGTTCGGATAGTAGGTGAGCCAGATCGCGCCATGCGCCGGCGTCTTGCCGTCGTTGGCGGCCAGGGCCTGCTCGTGCCAGCGGGCGTAGACCTGGCTGCCGGCCTTGGCCAGCTGGTTCTTCGGCCCCACGGTCTGCACGCTGTAGGTCTCGCCGAATTCCCACTTCAGGTCGCCGCAGTTCACGAAGGAACCCAGGCCCGGGTGGAAAGGGTCGACGTGGTAGTCCTCCAGGTAGACCTCGATGAAGGTCTTCCAGTTGAAGTCGTAGTCCGTCAGTTCGACCCGGTTGAGCAGGTAATCCGACAGGTCCAGCTCTTCCCGGCAACCCAGTTTGGCCAAGTCACGCTCGATGTCGCGGCGTGCATCGAACAGCAGACCGTTCCAGCGCACAAGCTGGGTCTGCCCCAGGTTCAGGCAGGGATTACTGGGAAAATGCGGTGCGCCCAGCAGCTTGCCGTCGTGGTTGTAGGTCCATCGGTGCAGCGGGCAGACAATGGCGGTCGTGTTGCCCTTCCCTTCCAGCATCAGGGCCTGCCGGTGCCGGCAGACATTGGATAGAAGCGACACCTCGCCGTCCTTGCCCCGCGTGAGCATCTTGCCGTGGTTCATCCACGGCAGCGTGTAGTAGTCACCGGGATTCGGCACCATGCTGTCGTGGCCGTAGTAGATCGGGCCATTGGCGAACAGATGCTTTTGTTCCAGTTCGTAAAACGCGGGATCGAAATAGGTATAGACGGGGAGTTGCGTGCCGAACGCTTGCAGTTGGGCCGCATGCGCCAAGTCGGACATAAACCAAGACCTCCAGAACGAAGACCCCAGCCCAGTCTCGCCAGCGAGAAGGGGGATTACGGGTTGCAGGTAGAAAACGAGGGCCGGATTGTGGCCTAATTCGCCCCCCGGGGCAAGCGTTTTTTTCCTTTTGAAATGAAGACCTTGTTGTAACAAAAGGGGTCAAACGGACCGGGGTTGGTTCCCTCATTTCGACGGGCGGTCGGGGAGCAGTTTCGCGGTGTTCACAGCAGGTCACGAAGGCGGTAATACGCCATTGCCAGCACCAGTGCCGGGGTCCTTAGCAGTGGGCCGCCGGGGAAGTCCCGATGGCGCAGGCGGGTGAAGATGTCGAAGCGCTCCGCCTGGCCGGCAATGGCCTCGGCGATCAGCTTGCCGGCCAGCCCGGTGATATTGACGCCATGCCCCGAGAAGCCCTGCGCGAAATAGACGGTGGGCGCCAGACGACCGAAATGCGGCGCGCGGCTCACGGTGATGTCGACGAAGCCGCCCCAGGCGTGCTCAATCTTCACATCGGCCAATTGCGGAAAGGTCTTCAGCATGTCGCGCCGCATCGCCTCTGCCAGATTGCGCGGGGACAGTGTCGAATAGCTGACCTTACCACCCCACAGCAGGCGGTGGTCCGCCGACCGCCGGTAGTAGTCGAGCACGAAACGGCTGTCGCAGACGGCGGCATTGGCAGGCATCAGGGAGGCCGCCCGCGCCTCACCCAGCGGCTCGGTGGCGATTACGTAGGTGCCGACCGGCATGATTTTGCGGCGGAGCGATGGCGCCAACTGATCCAGGTAAGCATTGCAGGCGAGCACCACGAATCGGGCCTTCACCTCGCCGCTTGCGGTCCGGATACGGTGTGGTTGCCCCTGCTCGATGCCGGTGACGCAACTGCCTTCGTAGATCCGGGCCCCGGCGGCCACCGCGGCCCGTGCCAGTCCCAGCGTGTAGTTGAGCGGATGCAGATGGCCGCTGTCCGGATCGTACAGGCCGCCCAGATAGCGGCTGGACTGCACATACCGGCCGAGGTCAGCCTGCTCGACATAGCGGAAACCGGTATAGCCGAAGCGGCTGGCGGCCTCTTCCTGCCAGGCCTTCAGCTCATCCACATCGCGCGGCTTGTTGGCTGCGGAGAGATAGCCGAGGGTCAGATCGCAGTCGATCGCATGCCGGGCGACCCGCTCGCGAATGATCTCCAACGACTCCTGCCCCATCTCCCAGACCCGCTTCACGTCCGCCTCCGGTAAGTCACGGGCGAAGGTATCCATCCCGCAGGCGTAGCCGTAGATCATCTGTCCGCCGTTGCGCCCACTGGCGGCCCAGCCCACGCGGGCCGCTTCCAGCACCACGACGCGGTAGCCGCGTTCCGCCAGGTTCAGCGCGGTGGAAATCCCGGTCAGGCCGGCACCGATGATGCAGACGTCGCAGTCTTCGCTGCCTTCCAGACTGGGATGGCGGGTCTGGTCGTTCGCGGTGGCTGTATAGTAGGAAGCGATGTGCGGTTCGTTGTCGATCTGGAACATAAGGTCTTTCAGATCAAGGACTTGATCTCGCCACCCGCCAGAGACGGGCGAAAAAAAGCCGGGAGGCATGCTCCCGGCCATCTACGGCACGAAACTGTCCGCCCTCGGCGCAGCCCTGCCGCGCCGGGGCTTGCGATCAGTGTGCCTGCCCGCCAGCCGCCAGGGCGGCCTGGATGGCGGCGTCGCGCTTCTTCTGCGCCTTCATCATCAGACGGTTGGCTGTCATCACGCCGACCGTCACGATCAGCACGATGATGGTGGCCAGCGCGTTGATCTTCGGCGAGAGGCCGAACTTCACGCTGGAGAACACCACCGTCGGCAGGGTGTTCACCCCGGCACCGGCCAGCAGGCTGGTCAGCACCACGTCGTCCCACGACAGGGTGAACGACAGCAGGAAGCTGGCCATGATCGCCGGAGCGATGATCGGCAGCGTGATCAGGAAGAAGATCTTCAGCGGACGGGCGCCGAGGTCCATCGCGGCCTCTTCCAGCGACTTGTCCATTTCCAGCACGCGGGAGCGGACCAGGGTCGCCACATACGCCATGCACAGCGTGGTGTGGCCAGCCCAGATGGCGGTGAAGCCGAGGTCCGTCTTGAACACGTACAGGAACAGCAGCAGCAGCGAGAACGCCACGATCACTTCTGGCATGATCATCGGCGAGGTCACCAGCCCGGCGAACACCGACAGGCCCGGGAAGCGCTTGAAGCGCGCCAGGACGAAGCCAGCGATGGTGCCGAGAATGGTGGCCGAGAAGCCGGTGAGCAGCGCGATCTTCAGCGACAGCAGCGCAGCACTCTTGAGTTGTTCGTCGGCGAACAGCAAGCCGTAAGCCTTGAACGAGAAGGTGCCCCACACCGACGCCAGACGGTTGTCGTTGAAGGAGTACACCACCATCGACAGGATCGGCGCATAGAGGAAGACGAAACCCACCACCAGCGCGATCTTGCCGATCAACGAAATCTTGCCCGAGTTCATTTGATCGCCTCTTCCTGCGTCTGGTAACGGTGGAACAGCACGATGGGGATGATCAGCAGCAGCACCATCACCACGGCCACCGCGGAGGCCATCGACCAGTCGTTGTTGTCGCTGAAGGTCTGCACCAGGCGCGTACCGATGAAGATCGTGTCACCGCCGCCCAGCAGGGTCGGGATCACGTACTCCCCCACCGCCGGGATGAACACCATCATCGCGCCGGCGATGATGCCGCCCTTGGACAACGGCAGGGTGATCTTCAGGAAGGTCTTCCACGGACGCGCGCCGAGGTCGGCGGCCGCTTCCAGCAGACGGCCATCCAGCTTCACCAGGTGCGAGTACAGCGGCAGGATCATGAAGGGCACGTAGCTGTAGACCATGCCGATCATCACCGAGAACTCAGTGTTCATCATGGGGATGGGCTCGTTGATCACGCCCAGCGCCATCAGCAGGTTGTTGACGATGCCGTTGTCGCGCAGGATGCCGATCCAGGCCGATACCCGCAGCAGGAACGAGGTCCAGAACGGGATCATCACCCCGACCAGCAGCGTGTTGCGCGTTGCCGGATCGGCACGGGCGATGGCGTAAGCCATCGGGTAGCCGAGCAGCAGGCAGAACGCGGTGGTCCAGAACGCCATCTTCAGCGATTCGACGTAGGCGCCGATGTAGTCGGGCCAGCTGTCGTCGCCGAACAGGATGGACGGCAGGTGGGTAACGGCCTCGACCACTTCGTCCTTCAGCGCCTGGTAGTTGACGTAGCGAAGGTCGAAGGTGGTGCCCTGGGAGCTGTGCTGGACCAGGTCGGTGAACGGCGGGATGCCGATCTGCGGCTCGGTCAGGCTGATCGCGAACACGATCAGGAACGGCAGCAGGAAGAACACCAGGATCCAGGCATAGGGCGGCATGATGACCAGCAGCCGCCCCATGAAGGGGGACTTGTGCGCTTGGCTCATGATGTCAGCACCACCCCTGCGTTGGCATTCCAGCTGACGTAGACGGTGTCGCCCCAGGTCGGCGGCGTGCTGTCACCCCAGCGGATCGACGGCACGGAAGCCTTGACCACGCGGCCAGACGGCAACTTGACGTAGTAGATCGAGAAGCTGCCCAGGTAGGCGATGTCCTGCACCTTGCCTTCGGACCAGTTGTATTCGCTGGCGGGCTGTTCGCGATGCACTTCCACCCGTTCCGGACGGATGGAGATCCACAGGTCCATGCCTTGCGGGCCGGTGACACCGTGGTTGATGTAGATCTCGTTGGCGAGGTCCGCGGCGGACACCACGATGTAGCCGGGTTCGTCCACCTTCAGCTTGCCGGGGAAGATGTTGGTTTCACCGATGAAGTCGGCGGTGAAGCGACAGTTCGGATGATCGTAGATATCCGTGGGCGAGCCGACCTGCAGCAGGCGGCCTTCCGACATCACGCCGATACGGCTCGACATCGTCATCGCTTCTTCCTGGTCGTGCGTCACCATGATGCAGGTCACGCCGACCTTCTCGATCACGTTGACCAGTTCCAGCTGGGTCTGCTGACGGATCTTCTTATCCAGCGCGCCGAGCGGCTCATCCAGCAGTAGCAGCTTGGGGTGCTTGGCGAGCGAACGGGCCAGTGCAACCCGCTGCTGCTGGCCACCCGACAGCTGGTGCGGCTTGCGCTTGGCGAACTTGCGCATCTGCACCAGATCGAGCATCTGCTGGACGCGGTCTTCGATGTCCTTCTTCGGCAGCTTGTCCTGCTTCAGGCCGAAGGCGATGTTGTCCTCCACCGACATGTGCGGGAACAGCGCGTAGGACTGGAACATCATGTTGATGGGCCGCTTGTAAGGCGGCAGCGCGGTGATGTCCTCGCCATCGAGGATCACCTTGCCCGAGGTTGGCATGTCCATGCCTGCGAGCATCCGCAGCAGCGTGGACTTGCCGCAGCCCGAACTACCGAGCAACGCAAAGATTTCGTTCCGGTTGATGGTCAGGTCGACCTGATCGACCGCCGTGGTGTCCCCGAACTTCTTTACGACCTTCTGGATCACCAGGTACGGTTGTTTGGCCTGCACCTTGCTCTTGTCTTCCGACACCCTATCTCTCCTGTGCCCGGTCCCCCAACACACGAACCCTAGGGTCTATAAGCACTGCTCCACCGAGGTCGCCACTGAAAAAGGCGCCATTCGCGAAACGAGGCTCCCCTGCCAGGCAGGGTGGCGGGATGGGATGACATCAGACCAGCAGTGGCATGCCACCACCGACTGAATCCGCCGGGCTTCACCCGACGCCCTCCCCGTCGTACGACCAGGCCGGAAGCCGCTGCTTCCAGACCCTAAGGTCCTCTCTCGAGGAACACCGGCCCGCCGGGCGCGGGCCGGTATACCGCTTACTTCGCCTTCTTGAACTTGTTCCAGAAGGTCGTCAGACGCTTCTGTTCGTCCGCCGGAATCACCTTCTTGGCGGTCAGCTTCTTCATCACGTCGTCCGTCATGTAGATGTTCGGGTCAGACGAGATTTCCTTCTTCACGAACGGCGTGGCCTTGGTGTTCGGGTTTGCGTAGAACACCTCGTTGGAGATCTCCGCCACGATTTCCGGCTTCAGGATGAAGTTGATGAACTTCTGGGCGTTTTCCGGGTGCTTGGCGGACTTCGGGATCGCCATGTTGTCCACCCAGAGGATCGTGCCCTTCTTCGGCAGCAGGTACTGCACGTTTTGCTTGTTCTTCGCTTCCACGGCGCGGTTGTGGGCCATGTAGGCGTCACCGTTGAACATCATCGCCACGCACAGGTCACCGTTGGCCATCAGGTCGATCGGCGAGCTGTTGAACACGCGGATGTCCTTGCGGACCTTCTTCAGCTGGTCGTTTGCGGCGGTCAGCGTCGCTTCGCTGTAGTCGTTCGCACCCTTGCCCAGGTAGATGTTGACCATGGCGTAGGCGTCGCTCGGCGTATCCATGTAGGAGATGCCGCAGGACTTCAGCTTGGAGGTGTATTCCGGGTTGAACAGCAGATCCCAGGCGTCATCCGGCAGCTTGCCGCCCAGCGCCTTGTTCACCTTGTCGACGTTGATCGCCAGCGCGGTGGTACCCCACATGTAGGGCACCAGGTATTCGTTACCCGGATCGGCCGCAGCGACCTTCTCCAGGATGGTCTTGTTCAGGTTGCCGTAGTTGGTCAGCAGCGCCTTGTTCAGCTTCTGGTGCACGCCGGACTGGATCTGCTTGCCGGCGAATTCGATCGACGGCACCACCAGGTCATAGCCCGCCTTGCCGGTCAGCAGCTTGGCTTGCAGGGTTTCGTTGCTGTCGTACAGGTCGTACTTGACCTTGATGCCAGTTTCCTTCTCGAACTTGGCAATCGTGTCCTTGGCGATGTAGTCGTTCCAGTTGTAGATGTTGAGGACTTTTTCCTCAGCGGCTTGCGAACCCATCGCCGCCACCGCCAGAACCACCCCGAGCACCAACTTACGGTGTTTCATTTGTTTCTCTCCATAACAAGGGTTTAAGGCCACAGCTAAATACAGAACTACCCAGAAACTTTGCCGATACGACAGGTCGCACCGTATGCCCGTAACGCACAGTGGACGCGGCGGTTGTCATGTCGTCTTCGCTTCCATCCCGGCCCGGCGCAACTGCCACCGGGGCTTTCCGCGGCGTTTTTACCGCAGGCGCTATCATGCCGCGTTTTTTCGCGACGGTCTTGAATCCTGATTACAGGATCATGTCCGCCGGCATCCCATGTTGCGGATGCGGCATGAACCGACATCACAGGCTGTGCCTGTTATGTCCTGTTGCTCGTCCTGGCGCTGCCGGGGGATTCAAGCGGGGCGGTATATTGCCCCGCTTTTCCGGTAGCGTAAAGTTGTGGCGTTCAACCCTTGTTGCGGCGCATCAGAGGCGACCCAGATCCTTCGCGGTCAATTCGAGACACATCTTTGCCTTGCCCACCATTTCGTCGATCTCGGCCTTGGTCATGACCAGCGGCGGGGACAGCAGCATGCGGTCGCCGGTGGCGCGCATGATCAGGTTGTTGCGGAAGCAGTGGTCGCGGCATTGCAGACCGATGTCGCCACCGTTGGCAAAGCGCTTACGGGTGGCCTTGTCCTCGGCCAGCTGGATGCCCGCCACCAGACCGGTACCGGCGATTTCGCCGACGATCGGGTTGCCGTCCAGCGCTTCGCGCAGGGTTTTCTGGAAGTACGGACCGGTGACGTTCTTCACCTGGTCGATCACACCCTGGTCGCGCAGGATGCGGATGTTGGCCACCGCCACGGCGGCTGCCACCGGATGACCGGAATAGGTCAGGCCGTGGTTGAAATCACCTGCTTCGATCAGCGCCTTGGCGACCTTGTCGTGGATGCCGACCGCGCCCATCGGCACGTAGCCGGAGGTCAGGCCCTTGGCCATGGTGATCAGGTCCGGCGAGAAGCCGAAATGCTGGTGGGCGAACCACTCACCGGTGCGACCGAAGCCGCCGATCACTTCGTCGGCGCACAGCAGGATGTCGTACTTGCGGCAGATGCGCTCGATTTCCGGCCAGTAGGACTCAGGCGGGAAGATCACGCCGCCGGCACCCTGGAACGGCTCGCCGATGAAGGCAGCAACGTTCTCGGCACCGACTTCGAGAATCTTGGCTTCCAGTTCGGCGGCGCGGGCCTTGCCGAACTCAGCCGGGGTCAGGTCGGCGCCTTCGCCATACCAGTACGGCTGATTGATGTGGACGATGTTGGCCACTTGCGACGGCATCTGCTCGTGCATGTAGCCCATGCCGCCCAGGCTGGCGCCGGCGATGGTGGAACCGTGGTAGCCGTTCTTGCGACTGATGATGACCTTCTTCGACGGCTTGCCCAGCGCGAACCAGTACTGGTGAACGATACGCAGCACGGTATCGTTCCCTTCGGAGCCGGAGTTGCAGTAGAAGAAGTGGTTGAAGCCCTCGGGCGACACTTCCGACAGCAGCTGCGACAGCTCGATCACCGGTGGGTGGGTGGTCTTGAAGAAGGTGTTGTAGTACGGCAGTTCCAGGATCTGCTGGTAGGCGATCTCGGCCAGGTCCTTGCGACCGTAGCCGACGTTCACGCACCACAGGCCGGCCATGCCGTCGATGATCTTGTTGCCTTCGGAATCCCACAGGTAGACACCGGACGCATGGGTGATCACGCGGCTACCAGCCTTGTTCAGCGAACCCATGTCGGAGAACGGATGGATGTGGTGAGCCGCATCCATCGCCTGCCATTCCTGGGTGCTGCGCTTCTGCACCGTGCTGCCGGCCTTGTGGGCTTCGGCGTGGATGCCGGGGCGGTTGTCGAAGATATTGGTCATATCGTGTTCTCCACGTCAGGTATCGGGGGGCGCGGACGCACCGCGCCCGTCTACCCTATTGGTTTGTATCGAATCGAGTCTTGGCTCAACGGACGCTGCGTCAAACGTGCAGCAGCAGATGGCGTCGTTCCCAGGAGCTGATCACCCGGAAGAACTCGCGGTATTCGGTTTCCTTCACACCCAGGTAGGCGTTCATGAACTTGCGGCCGAGTACGTCGGCCAGCGGTTCACACACCTGCATGCGGGTGATGGCTTCCTCGAGGTTGCGCGGCAGCTCGTACGGCAGATCGTAACCGTCGGTCGTCAGCGGCTCGGTCGGCTGCAGCGCCTGGGTCATGCCGATGTAGCCGGCTGCCAGGGTGGCAGCCATTGCCAAGTACGGGTTGCAATCGACCCCGGCGATGCGGTTTTCCACACGACGGGCGCCCGGGCTGGAGTTCGGCACGCGGAAACCGACGGTGCGGTTGTCCAGGCCCCACTGCACG
>CBIHQA010000024.1:0-16973 GCA_966211475.1 uncultured Neisseriales bacterium | reverse complement strand
GCCGAGGATTTCGAGCCGGTGCAGTTGTACCGGCAGCTGCGTGCGGTCAATCCGGCGCCGTTTTCGGGGCTGGCGAAGCTGGGGAACCGGTGGATCATCAGTGCGTCGCCGGAACGGCTGTTGCGGGTCAACCAGCGCGATGATGGACGCTGGGCCGAAACCCGCCCGATTGCCGGAACGCATCCGCGCTCGACCGATCCGGTCGAGGACGATGCACTGAAGACCCGGTTGATCGAAAGCCGCAAGGAGCGCGCCGAGCACGTGATGCTGGTCGACCTGGAACGCAACGATCTCGGGCGGATTTGCGAGCCCGGCACGGTGCGCGTCGATGAGCTGATGGCGGTGGCGAGCTATGCCTTTGTCCATCACATTGAATCGAACGTGAACGGCCGGTTGCGGCCGGACGTGACGCCGGGGCAGGCGATCCGCGCGTTGTTTCCGGGAGGCACCATCACCGGTTGCCCGAAGGTGCGCACCATGCAGATCATTCGCGAGCTGGAAACTCATCCGCGCTACGCCTACACCGGCAGCATGGGCTACGTGAACCGGGATGGCACGATGGACATGAACATCCTGATCCGCAGCTTCATGTATGGCGACAAGCAGCTGGTGTTCCGGGCCGGCGGCGGCATCGTGGCGGATTCTGATCCCGAGCGTGAGCTGAACGAGACGCGCGCCAAGGTGCGCGGCCTGCTGCGAGCGCTGGGGCAGGGGTAATCGGGATGCCCTTGCTTGCGACCCTGGTCGATGGCCTGCCGGCGGATTCGATTCCCTTGTCCGACCGGGGTTTCCAGTACGGAGATGGCGTGTTCCGCACCCTCAAGCGGGTTGGCGGTGCGATCCCCGGCTGGGATGAGCATCATGCCCGGCTGGCGGAGGATGCGGCCAGGTTGTCGATCCCGTGTCCGGCATCCGAGCAGTGGCTGTCGGACATCGCGGCGTTGGGGGACGGCGATGCGACGCTGAAGCTGATCCTCACCCGCGGCAGCGGTCCGCGCGGCTATGCGATTCCGGCCGCGGCAACGCCCCGGCGGATCGTACAGGCTGGCCCGGCACCGGTGTACCCCGCGTCGGTGCGCGAGGGTGTCAGCGTCGCGGTCTGCACGCTTCGCCTGGGGCTGCAGCCGTTGTTGGCTGGGGTGAAACACCTCAATCGCCTGGAAAGCGTGCTGGCGAGAACCGAGCTGATGGCGACGGGGTGCTTCGAGGGGTTGCTGCTGGATACCGAAGGGCGGCTGATCGAGGCCACGCAGTGCAATCTGTGGCTGATCCGGGCTGGGGTCGCCTACACGCCGTTGCTGAGCCGCTGTGGTGTGGCCGGCGTGACGCGCGACCGGGTCCGGATCGCGCTGGGGCAATTGGGCGTCACGGTGTGTGAGGCCGATCTATCCCTGGACGATGCGTATCGCGCCGATGAGCTGTGGCTGTGCAACAGCCTGATGGGGTTAGCGCGCGTCGGGGAGATGGCGGGCCATGCCTTTGCCAGCCCGGCGTTGCTGCCCCGCGTTTGGGCCCATGATCCGCAATTGCTGCCGCCCGCGTCGGCCCAAGGCTGAACCCAAAGCTGCGAAACTAACTAGCTGCTTTGGCAGCCAACGCCTTGGCGACGCGTGACTGGGTGGGGCGGCCCAGATGTCCGCAAATGAAATCCCCTGCTGCGCGTAGCTTGTCCAGATCCACGCCGGTTTCGATACCCAGGCCGTTCAACAGGTAGAGCACGTCCTCCGTTGCGACATTGCCGGTCGCACCTTTGGCGTAGGGGCAGCCCCCGAGGCCTGCCACCGAAGCATCGAAGGTCGCGACGCCCATCTGCAGCGCCGCAAACACATTGGCGAGCGCCTGTCCGTAGGTGTCATGAAAGTGGCCCGCGAGCCGGTCGACCGGTACCTGCCGCCCGACCGCTTCGATCAGCGCCTGGGTCTTGCCGGCCGTGCCGACGCCGATGGTGTCCCCCAGCGAAACTTCGTAGCAGCCCATGCCGAATAGCGTGGTGGCGACCTCGGCCACTTTGCTGGCAGCTACCTCTCCCTCGTACGGGCAGCCCAGCACGCAAGACACATAGCCGCGCACAGGTAGTCCGGCCGCACGCGCGGCATCGACCACCGGGCGGACCCGCTCGAAGCTTTCCGCGATCGAGCAATTGATGTTCCGTTGCGAGAAGGACTCGCTCGCCGCCACGAATACCGCGACTTCGTCCGCGCCGGCTGCCAGTGCGCCCTCCAGGCCCTTCAGGTTTGGTGTAAGCGCCGGGTAGCGTACGCCTGGCAGGCGGCGGATGCCGGACAGCACCTCGGCATGGTCGGCCATCTGCGGTACCCACTTGGGCGAGACGAAGCTAGTGGACTCGACTGCTGTCAGGCCCGCATCTGCAAGCCGCTGAATCAGCTCGATCTTGACCGCCGTGGGGATGACTTCCTTCTCGTTCTGGAGTCCGTCGCGGGGGCCGACTTCGACCAGCCGGACACGGGCAGGCAAGGGGAGGGACATGATGGCGCCACCAGGCAGGGGGAATGCGCGGATTATACGCCTGCAGCCGCATTGCGGTGCCAGGGTAGGACATGCTATATGAATGGCGATGATCCGAAGTGGGGGCGGGCGTGAGCGATCTGCAGGCGGAGGCACTGACCCGATGGCTGCTGGATGCGGGCCGTGGCGACCAATTGGCGTTCGCCCGGCTGTATCGGGCAAGCAGCGCGAAACTGTTTGGCGTTGCGCTGCGTATATTGCAGCGTCGGGATTGGGCGGAAGAGGTGCTGCAGGATGCTTTCGTGCGTGTCTGGGAGCATGCGGCCGGCTTCGATCCCGCCAAGAGTGCGCCGATGACCTGGATGACGCACATTGTGCGGAACCGGGCTATCGATTGGCTACGGCGTCCGCATGAGCTGGCACTGGACGACGATGCGTTCGAGCAATGGGAGTCGCGGACGCCAGATGAACAGCCCGGGCTGCTGGAGCGCCTGATGGCAAACCGTGATGGCGTGGCGCTGGCCCGCTGTATGGAGGCGCTGGCGGCGAGCGAACGGCAAAGCGTGGTGCTCGCCTACCTGCACGGGTTGTCGCACAGCGAACTGGCCAGTCACCTGTCGGTGCCGCTCGGTACTGTAAAAAGCTGGGTGCGGCGGGGCCTGGAGAAACTGAAGGGGTGCTTGTCGGCATGAACTACGCGAACAAGCCTGAACTGGTGGACAAGTTGGCTGCCGCCTATGTGGTTGGCACCTTGCGCGGTCTGGCACGGCGGCGCTTCCAGCGGTTGTACACCGTGGAGCCTCTGGTGGCGGAGCGGGTGGCCTTCTGGGAAACGCGCTTGCAACCCTTGGCCGATAGTGTGCCGCCGGAAGCCCCGCCAGCCAGGGTCTGGCAAGGTGTGCTGTCGCGAATCCAGTCCCCCGTGCAACGGCGGCTGGAAACGCGCCTGCGGTGTTGGCAAGGCGTCGCGGCCTTCACCGGGGCGCTGGCTGCCGGCCTGATCGCCTGGTCGGTGCTGTTGCCCATCCTGCGGCCGCCGTTACCGCCGACGGATTTTGTCGCCCTAATGCAGGGGCAGGGCGCCAAGCCGGCGATGCTGGTCCGCGCCGATCCGGATGGGCGGTCGGTCTGGGTCCGGGTCATGGTCGAGCCGGCGGCGGCGGACCGCAGCTACGAACTGTGGGCGCTGCCGGAAACCGGCAAGCCGCGTTCCCTGGGCCTGGTGTCGGCCGGCCGGCAGTCGCGGCTCGTGCTGGCACAAGCTGCTGGCCAGGCGTTGGCAGACGTGAAGGCGATGGCAATCAGCCTGGAGCCGAAGGGCGGATCGCCAACCGGGCAGCCAACCGGGCCGGTGCTCTACAGCGGGGCTGTGGTCGCCCCCTGATCGCGGGGAAATTTTTGTTTGTCATGCTGCATCTGTTTTCATGCCGACTGCGTATATCCGGTGTCGCCGAGAGCGGCATCGTGTTCACGCAGACGAAGGAGAAGCAGCATGAAGCAGTCCCTGTATTCCCGCCTGGTATTGCCCGCCGTCCTGGCCGCGTTGCTGTCGGCCTGTGCCGGCACCGCGATGAAGTCCGAACCGAATCCGAGCCTGTACCAGCGCCTGGGTGGCAAACCGGCCATCGAGGCGGTGGTCGACGACTTCGTGGGCAATGTCGCGGGCGACAAGCGCATCAACGGATTCTTTGCCCATGCCGACATCGGTCATCTCAAGCGGATGCTGGTGGAGCAGCTGTGCGCCGGGACAGGCGGCCCCTGCACCTATACCGGCCGTGACATGCGGACAGCGCATGCCGGCATGGGGGTCTCGGACGCGGATTTCAGCGCGCTGGTCGAAGATCTGATCAAGTCGCTCGACAAGTTCAAGGTGCCGGCCAAGGAGCAGCAGGAGCTGTTGGGCGCGCTTGGCCCGATGAAGAAGGACATCGTCGGGATGTAGTCGATGGGCTGAACAGCGGCCATCCAAAGAGAACGGGCGGAAATCTTCCGCCCGTTTCTATTTTGAATGCCGGTAATAGAAGGTTAGACCTCCACCACGCGCACCGTCCAGAAGTCGGCCGACAGGTTCGGGTCGGTCAGGTAGGCGTAGGGCAGGGTGAAAAAGCCCTTGTCGCCCCAGTCGGTCGACCAGGAGTTCATCACCAGGAAGCGTTGCGCGTCATCGTCGTAGCCGACTGCCAGCACGGCATGACCGCCCAGCACCGATTCCCCGGTAGAGGGCATTGGGGCCTGGCCGGTTTCGCTGACGACAGGGGACTTGAAGCTCTCGTACACCGTGAAGCCGAAGACGAAGGGGTAGCCGGAAGCCAGGCAGCCCTTTAGCTGCGGCAGTGACTGCATCAGGCGCTGGTAGGACACGGCCTGGTGCTTGAGCGCTTCCTTGAAGCACTTGGCGGGCGGCTTTTCCGTGAAGTTGGCGATCTCGTAGGGCCAGACGTCTTCGGGGCAGGCGCCTTTCTTGGCGATGCTCTTGATGCCGTCGCGGATCATCGCGCCGGCGTCGCTGTTCACCGTGCCTTCCATCACGCGCTCGTTGTAATAGATGAACAGGCGGGACGGCAGGAAGTCCTGTGCGACACGCTGCTTTTTCTGGTCAAAGCGATGCGCGTTGCCGATGGCGTTTGCCGTGCAACTGCCCAACTGGCCCTGGTCGACCACGGGCGGGCAGGAAGGGCGCAGGTCGACCTTCGGCGGCAGGGCTTTCAGCACGGCCGATGGCGCGGCATACATGTAGTCGCGGTGATCGGGTAGATCGGGAATCCAGCCAAAACAAGCATTGGGTTGTGACATCGTCGGCTCCTTTCAGGGGGCGGGGAAAGCCCTCCCGTAAGCGCATTAAATGACGAGGTCATTACAACTTCAAATGAATATTCGTTTTGGGTTTTTGGATTTTGATAGTCGTTCTGGAAGAGCCTGCTTGGCGAATCTGGCGGCGATCAGCCCCGCTTGAGCATCGACATCAGGCGGCCGAGGGTGGCCAGGTCCTGCTCTGTCTTGAGCAGGGCGCCGATCAGGGGCGGCTCGCTATCGAGCGATTCGCGCTGCAAGGCTTCCGGCGCAACTCCTTCCGCCTGGAGCAGCTTCAGCCAGTCGAGCAGTTCAGAGGTGGAGGGCTTCTTCTTGAGGCCCGGCAGGTCGCGCACGGCGAAGAACAGGGTGAGCGCCTCTTTCAGCAACTCGTCACGCAGGCTGGGGTAGTGGACATCGACGATGCGGGTCATCGTGTCCCGGTCCGGGAAGCGGATGTAGTGGAAGAAGCAGCGGCGCAGAAAGGCGTCCGGCAGCTCCTTCTCGTTGTTGGAAGTGATGATGACAATCGGGCGGTGGCGGGCCGTGACGGTCTGGCGGGTTTCGTAGACGTCGAAGGCCATGCGGTCGAGTTCGCGCAGCAGGTCGTTGGGGAACTCGATGTCTGCCTTGTCAATTTCGTCGATCAGCAGCACCGCGCGGGTGTCGCTGTCGAAGGCTTCCCACAGCTTGCCCTTGATGATGTAGTGGGCGATGTCCGACACACGCGGATCGCCCAGCTGGCCGTCGCGCAGCCGGGACACGGCATCGTATTCGTAGAGCCCCTGCTGCGCCTTGGTGGTGGACTTGATGTGCCAGGTGATCAGCGGCGCACCGATCGCGCGGGCGATTTCCTCTGCGAGCAGCGTCTTGCCGGTGCCAGGCTCGCCCTTGATCAGCAGCGGACGTTCCAGCGTGATGGCGGCATTCACCGCCAGCATCAGGTCGCGGGTGGCGATGTAGTTGTCGGTGCCGCTGAAGCGCTGCGGTGCGCTCACAGTGCTTCCAGCGCGCCCTGGATGTCGTCCAGGGTGATCTTCCACTGGGCCAGCATGTAGCGGAACACGGCGATTTCGGCTTCGGACAGATCGTGGTCGGCCTTGGTGATGTCCAGCATGATGGCGGCGGTAATCAGGCGCTGCTTCGGGTCGGTGACGCAGTTGAGCATGTCGTCTAGCCGGCCGCTGTCGAGCAGGTTGACGTGGCCGGACTCGTCGCTGTCGTCGGACAGGTCGGACAGGAAGTCATGGAACACCTGGGTGAAGTCCTGCTTGCTCAGGCCCAGGATGTCGTAGGCGCGGATGTCTTCCAGCAGTTCGATCTCGTGGGGATGCACGTCGCCGTCGGTCACGATCATCATCGCGACGATGCGGGCCATGGCCTCCGGGCTGTTCAGTTCGTAGTGTTTCATGGACGGTCTCCCTTTATTGGTCGGAGGCGCCGAAGCGCTGTCGGAAGCTTTCGGGCAGCCGCATGGGCCGCCGGGACGCATAATCAAAACACACCATGGTCGTCTGGGCGCGGGCGACTTCCTTGTCGTCGCGCTCGTCCGATACACGGTAGGCCAAGCCGAAGCCGTGGGCGCTGAGGTCGGTGACGGCCAGCGCGATACGCAACGGGTCGCCGTAGAAGGCTTCCGCCTTGTACTGCACGGCCAGGTCCCGCAGGATCAGGCCGGCATCTTCGACCTTCAGCTCGGTGTAGCCGAGGCTGGTCAGGAAGCGGACCCGTGCTTCGTGCAGGATCGAGACTAGCGCATCGTGACCCAGGTGATTGCCGTAGTTCAGATGACTGACCGAAACCGGGATCGTGGTCGCGAAATGAATATCGGCAAGTGCTGGCAGGGTCAGCTTGGGCATGGCGAACTTGGTTGATTTTGCGCAAGTGTATGGCGGCGGGGCCGGGGTGACAATGCTTGCCGATCCCCAACGGATGGCCTATATCCAAGCTGAGTCTGTCCGGTCTGGCGTACGGCCTTGTTCCTGAACGAGACTCCGAAGCATTGATCCGGGCAGGGTGGACGGAAACTGACCGGACGGACGGGGAGACAAACTGGTGTCTTGTCCGCAAATACGCTCGCCATGAAATGACCGCCTCGCCTCGGCGTGTTTTGTCACTTGGACGATTTGGCCATTTCATTCGGCAAGGTATTGACGGGGCAGGGCATCAGGTTGCGGTTGTTCCTATCGCGAGCGTCAGGGGCGATGCTCCCCAAGGAGGCTGTATGTACCAACGCATATTCGTACCGGTCGATGACAGCAATACGTCCCGCGCGGCTCTCAAGGAAGCGGTCCGTTTCGCGCAGGACCAGCACGCAGTCATCCGGCTGGCCCATGTGGTGGATCTGGCCCAGTTCTTCTGGGGTGGCGCCGAATTCATCGATACCACCGAGCTGCAGCAAAGCCTGCTGGAAAATGGCCGCAAGCTGCTTGCTGCCGTGGAGACAGAAGTCCGCGAATCGGGCGTCAACGTCGATACCCAGCTGCATGAGACCTACGGCGAACGCATCGCCCGGGTAATTGCCGACGATGCGAAGGCGTGGGGGGCGGACATCGTGGTGATGGGGACGCACGGCAAGCGCGGCTTCGACCATCTGCTGCTGGGCAGTGTGGCGGAAGGGGTAATGCGCATGGCGACGACGCCCATCCTGCTGATTCGGGCGGAATAGGTGCGAGTCGCGTCCGACGACCTGCCGCCCTTGCAGACGGCACCCCTGACGCCGGCTTTGTGGCCGGCGCTGGAGCAGCTATTCGGCCCGCGTGGCGCCTGTGCCGGCTGCTGGTGCATGTACTGGCGGCAGGCCAAGCGCGATTGGGAAACCCAGCGCGGGGAGCCGAACCGCGAAGCGTTCCGTGACCTGGTGATGCGCGGAGAGGCGCACGGCCTGCTCGCGTTTTCGGGCGAAGAACCAGTGGGTTGGGTGTCGCTGGAGCGCCGCACCGACCTGCCCAAGCTTAATGCCGCACCCAGCCTGCGTTGCGACGACGCGGAGCAGGTGTGGTCGATCGCCTGTTTCTACATCAAGACCGGGTGGCGGAAGCGGGGCGTGGCGACTGCCTTGCTGCGCGATGCGAAGGCATGGCTTGCCGAGCAGGGCGCCCGGATCGTCGAGGGCTACCCGTCGCGCGTGTCGGCGGACAAGCCGCTCGGCAATGCCTTTGCATGGACGGGAGTGTTGCCGATGTTCGAATCTGCGGGGTTCGAGGTTGCAGGGCCGGTGAAGACCGGCAAGCAGCGGGTGCGTTGGTACCCGTCTGCTGAGGAGCGGCAACCGGGCGATGCCCGATGAACGCCGCGCTGCTGTTGCACCCCCGTATCGACGATCCGGCCGGCTTCCAGGATTTCCGGGATGGGCTGACCGATGCCGCGCCGCGCATCGAGCGGATGGTGGCCGAGCTCAAGCGCGGCACCGACAACCGAGCGACGGTGGCCGACCTGTTCCGGGCCTTCCACAATCTGAAGGGCGACGCTTCGCTGTGCCGGATGGCCTTTGTGGTGCCGCTGGTGCATCCGATCGAATCGCTGCTGGAGCGGCTGCGCGCGAGCGAAATCGAGTTCAGTTCCTTGCTGGGCGAGGTGATCCTGCTGGCGCTGGACCGCTTGGAGCTGACGATTGAGGCGCTGGAAGATGGGCGCGGCACCGAATCGCTGAATCTGCCTGCGCTGGCGCAAGGGCTGGATGGCTTGGTTGGGCTGCCTGCGGCGAGCATTGATGCGGCCGCCAGCCGACTGATCGAGTCAGTGACCGGTTTTCGCCCGGCGGCAGTCAATCTGCCGAACAGGGCCCGGGCGGCAGCCCAGCGCGATGCGCTGGAACGCAACCAGGACCTGCGCTTCTTCCGTAGCCTGGCCTTGCAGTTCGAGGCGCGATCCTCGCTGTTCCGTGGCCGGACCAGCCGCAACCTGCGCATGGCGCTGGATACCAACACGGCGGCCGGCGGACGGGTCGACCCGGTGCAGCTGGAGGCCGCCGTCTACATGCACGACGTGGGGATGATGTTCCTGCCGGAGCCGCTGTGGCTGAAGGTGGGCAAGCTGACCGAGGATGAGCGCCGTCAGTTGTCGGCGCACCCGGGCTGGGCGGCGGAACTGCTGGCCCGCATGGAGGGCTGGCAGGAAGCTGCACGCATTGTGCTACAGCACCAGGAGATGCCGGACGGCCGGGGCTATCCGAATGGGCTGACCAGTGAGGCGATCTGCGATGGCGCCAAACTCCTGGCGCTAGTGGATGCCTTTGAAGCCGTGATGCTCAAGCATCGTCACCGGGGCCAGCAGCGGTCGGTGTTGCGAGCGATTGCGGAGGTGAATGCCTCGGACCGGCAGTTCGATCCGACCTGGATCGAGCCGTTCAACCGGGTGGTGCGGGGGATGCTCGATCAGGGCTGAGGTCAACCGGCCAGGATTTTCTGCGCGGCTTGGTAACCCCACCAGGCTGCTTCTTCGAAGATGGATAGGCTGCTAAGGTCCGTATGGGCGAACAGCAGCGGTCCGTTTTTCTCCCTGAGTGTGGCAAGCCCCCGGTTGGACAGGAAGCCAGGATAGGGCGTCGCCATGGCATGGCCGCGTGCGGTGATTTCCAGCGCCACGGCATGCTTGCGCAGCCGCCAGCCGTAGATCGGTTCCAGGTCACAGCTGGCTTCGGCGTAGAGGTCTTCCGCCGTGGCGTGCTCCAGCCATCGCCGCACCTCGACTGGCGAACGGTCGGACAGGGCCTGGTAGGCGGTGAAGACTGTCCGTTCCGGCCGTGCCGCGCGGATGAACTGGTGGGTGGCCACCACATAGCCGAGGCCACGGCCTTGGTACACCACGTTGTCCCAGGAAAGCGGCGCATCGCCTCGCTCCGGCGGAAAGCCATCCAGCAGGAAGCTGGACACCAGCCAAGGCGCGTGGGGCGGCATCTCCGTCAGGCCGAAGGCGGAAAACCCCTCCACCACGTGTGCGGCCACATGCAGTGGCATTGCGCAGATCGCTCGCCTCGCCTGGATCGTGAAGGTGCGTTTGTGTTCGGCCGCCAGGCAGGTGACGATGACGCCATTGCGTTGCTCGACAATGCGAAGAGCCATCCCAGACTGACGCCGGGTGCCAACGGCCAACTTTTCCGCCAGGGCATTCAGGCCCTGTGGCCAGGTCAGCACTGCGTCGTCGTCGGCATTGGCGGCTTTGCCGGTACGGCTGGCGAAGTAGTGCAGGCCCGCCCAGGCTGACACGCGGTCTGCCGGTGCACCGTAGTCGTCGCGGCAGGCGTAGTCGGCGTACCAGTGCAGGGTGGGGGCGGTGTAGCCATGCTCGTTCAACCACTGGCGGAAGCTTTGCCGGTCCAGCCGGGTCCAGGCCGGGTCTTGGGACGACAGCGCGAGCGGGATGCTGAATACCTTGCGGCCGTCCGCGCCGACCGCGTGCTTCAGCGATTCCATCTGGGTGAAGAATCTCGCCTGCTGGGCGGCGTCCTCGTGGGGCAAGGCGTGGGTCGGCAGGATGCCGTCCTCCCAGCGCTGGCCGTTGTGGATGCGGCTTTCCGGCGCGTGCAGCAGCGTAGCTTCGTCGTAGTAGGGCCTATCACCGTCGACATCGCGCAAGGCCAGACGGAAGTCGGCGAGCATCTCGCGGATGTGGCTGGATTCGCGGGTTGGCAGCGGCAGGTAGTGGGCACCGCGCGGGTAGCGGAGATCGCCGAAGTGGCCGGCCGATGCATTGCCGGCGAATTCCGGGCCGTCCAGCAGCAGGACGTCCCGATGGCCTTCCTTTTGCAGCTTCCAGGCGGCGGTCAAGCCGGCGATGCCGCTGCCAACCACCACCGTGTCCACGGTGATGGTGCCGGACGGCGGCGGGAAGGGGTGCCCATCGCGCAGCAAATGGCCTTCCGCCATGCCTGGCAGGTAGACGGTGATCGGCAGGCCCAAGCTGCCCAACCGCCCGCAGCCGGCCAGCGCCGAGGCCGCCCCCAGCATCAGGAAACGCCGCCGGTCCATCAGCGGATCACCTGATCCCAATCCTGCTGGAAGTAATGCACCAGCGACTGGCTGTTGAGCCGGTTCGGCTCCACCTTGACCGGCTGCATGTCGGCCGGGAAGCGGAACATCAGCGCGGTGGAGTCGGCATCCAGGAAGCGCATAGGCTCCGCATAGCGGGTGGGCGGCTGATAGTGGTCGCGCTTGCTGGCCAGGATGTAGCCCCATTCGCCGAACGATGGCACATAGGCGTGGTAGGGCCAGGTATGGAAGCCGGCTTCTTTCAGCGTGGCGTCGATGCACCAGAAGGAACGCGGTGCGAAATAGGGCGAGGTCGACTGGATTACCGCATAGCCGTTTTCCGACAGATGCTTGGACATCAGCCGGTACATCGGTACGGAGTACAGCTTGCCCAAGCCAAAGTTGGACGGGTCGGGAAAGTCCGCGATGATGGCGTCGAACACCTGGTTGCTGTTCTCCAACCAGCGACCGGCGTCGTCGTTGATGACCGTTACCCGCGGGTCTTTGAGCGAATGCTGATTGAGCGCAGTCAACGGGGCAGAGGTGGAGAACAGGCCGGTCATCGCCGGGTCCAGATCCACCAGGGTCACATGCTGAATATTGCGGTGCTTGAGGATCTCGCGCACCGCCAGGCCGTCGCCGCCGCCCAGGACCAGCACGGTGCGCGCCCAGGGCATGGGCTCCAGCAGCGGGTGGACCAGCGCCTCGTGGTAGCGGTGCTCGTCGCGGGAGGAGAACTGCAGGTTGTCGTTGATGTAGAGCCGCAGGTCATCCTTCCAGCGGGTGACTACCAGCCGCTGGTAGGGGGTGGTCTTGGCGTAGATGATGTCGTCGCCGAACAGGCCCTGTTCCGCCCAATGGGTCATCCGTTCTGAGAGCAGGAAGCCGCCGGTCAGCACCGCCAGCACCACCGACGCTCGCACCAGCTTGGCGGACCGCTGCTTGACCTCGTGCCGGAACACATACAGCGTTCCGAGCGCCACCGCTGCGTTCAGCATGCCGAACAGGAAACCGGTGCGCGACAACCCCAGCTTGGGCGCCAGCACCATCGGGAACAGCAGCGAGACGGCCAATGCACCCAGGTAGTCAAAAGTGAGCACCCGGCTGACCAGCTCGCGGAATTCCGTCTTGCGCAGGTTCAGTACCCGCATCACCAGCGGGATCTCCATGCCCACCAGCACGCCGATCAGGAACACCAGCGCGTACAGCACGGTGCGAAACGGCGCCGATAGCCAGGCGAATACCAGGAACAGCGCCGCTGCCGACACCCCGCCGATCACGCCGACCAGCAGTTCGATGTCGATGAAGCGCGACAACGCATCCTCGTCCTTCACATACTTGGACAGGTGCGAGCCGATGCCCATCGCGAACAGATAGCAGCCGATAATGGAAGAGAATTGCAGCACCGAATCGCCCAGCAGATAGCTGGTCAGTGCACCGGCGATCAGCTCGTAGGCCAGGCCGCAGGAGGCGACGACGAAGACGGACAGGACCAGAATGCGATCAGGCATGAGTTTTTATCTGCGTGGCATTTGCAGGCTTGAGAGTCGCCCATAATACTGGCTAAATGCAGGCCCAACATTGCCGGTCTTATCGGCAGCGTGATCAAAGCTGGTTTGTCGACGGGAATATTCGCATGCAAGCGATCTACGGTTACCTGATCCACCTGCTGTCCGGCATCGCCCTGCTGGGCGTCTTTGTCGCGATCTACACCAAGATCACGCCCTTCGACGAAGTGGCGCTGATCCGCCAGGGCACCACGGCGGCGGCCCTATCCTTCGTCGGCGCGATGCTGGGGTTTTCGCTCACCCTGGCCGCCAGTATCCTGATCAACGACACCTACCTGATGTTCCTGTTCTGGTCGGCCTGTGCCGGGGTGGTGCAATTGCTCGCCTACGCGCTGCTGTCCCGGGTCATCCCGCAAATGAATGACGCGCTCTCCCAGAACAATGTCGCCATGGGCGCATTGATGGGTGGGGTGTCCGTGGTGGTCGGCATGATCAACGCCGCCTGCCTGTCCTGATTCACCGCATTCTCAGCAAAGGAACGGCCATGGGTTTCGGGTCCTTCATCAAGAAACAGTTTATCGACATCCTGCAATGGAACGAGGAGTCGGACGGCGTGCTGTCCTGGCGCTACCCGATGCAGGATTTCGAAATCCAGTACGGCGCCAGCCTGACGGTGCGCGAGTCGCAGGCGGCGGTGTTCCTCAACGAAGGCACGATCGGCGACGTGTTCGGCCCTGGCATGCACAAGCTGACCACCCAGACGCTGCCGGTGCTGACCTACCTGAAGAACTGGGACAAGCTGTTCGAATCCCCCTTCAAGTCCGACGTCTACTTCTTCAGCACCCGCCTGCAACTGGGCCGCAAGTGGGGCACGCCGCAGCCGATCACCGTGCGCGACCAGGATTTCGGCATGGTGCGGCTGCGCGCCTTCGGCATGTACTCCTACAAGATCGTCGACCCCAAGCTGTTCTACACCGAGATCAGCGGCACCCGCGAGGTCTACACCCGCGACGAGCTGGAAGTACAGATCCGCAACTTGGTGGTCACCACCATGACCAGCGTGCTGGCAGGTTCCTCGGTGCCTTTCCTCGACATGGCCGGCAACCTGATGCTGCTGGGCGAGAAGATCAAGGAAGGGCTGCTGCCCACCTTCCAGAAGTACGGCCTGGCGCTGGACAATTTCGCGGTGGAAACCGTGTCGCTGCCGGAAGAGCTGCAGAAGGCCTTCGACACCCGTGTGTCGATGGGCATGGTCGGCGACATGGGCAAGTACACCCAGTACCAGGTGGCCAACAGCGTGCCACTGGCCGCGCAGAATGAGGGCGGCCTGGCCGGCCTCGGCGCCGGGCTGGCAGCAGGGGTCGGCTTCGGGCAGGTGATGGCGGATGGTTTGCGCGGCGCGCAGAACCCGGCGCCCGCTGCCCCGGCAGCGCCTGCCGCTGCAGCACCCGCACCGGCCGCCGACGCGCCGGAAGCGCGGCTGGAAAAGCTGAAGGGGATGCTCGACAAGGGCCTGATCTCGCAGGCCGACTACGATACCGCCAAGGCGGAAATCCTCAAGAAGCTGATCGGCTGATCTGCTGCGGCCACCGTACTGCAACAGACAAAAACGACACAGGGAGACGGCATGGCAGCGCACCTGACCCGCGGTACCGGGGAGGCCCGGTAGCATGCACCGGGTTTCCTGCCCCAGTTGCGGCGCGGAAGTCGTCTTCCGTTCCGCTGCTTCCGTCATGGCGGTGTGCGAATACTGCCAGAGCACCCTGCTGAAGGACGCCGAGTCGGTCAAGGACATCGGCAAGATGTCCTCGGTGCTGGAGGACTATTCGCCGATCCAGCTCGGCACCAGCGGCGTTCACCTGAACCAGAACTTCAATGTGGTGGGGCGCATCCAGCTTCGCTACGACGCGGGTTTCTGGAACGAATGGTATGTGCTGTTCGACGACGGCACGCCGGGCTGGCTGTCCGACGCCTCCGGGCAGTATGTATTCACCCTGCCGTCCGGCACCGTGGCCGATGCGCCGCCCTTCGAAAACCTGCATCCCGGCGAACCCTGGCCGCACGACGGCGCGATGTTCAGCGCGTCCGACGTCCGCACCGCCCGCTGTGTGGCGGGGCAGGGCGAACTGCCCTTCCAGGTCGGAGCCGGCTGGGAGGCCAAGGTGGCGGATTTCCGCTCCGGCCCGCGCTTCCTGACCCTCGACTACTCCGACGGCACGCCGCCCCAGCTTTACCTCGGCAAGGCGGTGGACCTGACCGAGCTGCGCTGTCAGCTGCTGCGTGACGACGAGCAGATCGCCCAGACCGCCGGACGCTTCCGCGGCAAGGCGGAATCGCTCGCCTGCCCCAACTGCGGGGCGCCGCAGGCCTACCGGGTGGGTATGGCGACGCAACTGGTGTGCGCCTCCTGCCATGCCGAAGTCGATTGCACCGAAGACCAGGCGGTGGTGCTGAAGAAGCATGCCGAACTGGCCGCGGTGAACACCACGTTGTCGCCCGGCGACAAGGCCGAGATCGACGGCGTGGATTACGAACTGCTCGGCGTGATGAAGTGTCGCGAGAGCGGCGAGCCGTCTACCTGGGTCGAATACCTGCTGTACAACGCCAAGCGCGGCTTCCTGTGGCTGGTCGAAACGGACGAGGGCTGGGAACGGGTGACCGTGCTCAACGATTGGCCCAAGTCGTTCTCCGGCGAGCGGGCCGTTCTGAAGGACGTCTCCTACGACAAGCTATACGACTATGGCGCTGAGGTGATCTACGCCGCCGGCGCCTTCAACTGGCGCATCTCCATCGGCGATCGCACCCGCATCACCGACTACGCCAAGGGCGACAGCAAGCTGACGATGGAGTACAGCGACAGCGAGATCAACTGGTCGCAGGCCAAGCCGGTGACGGCACAGCAAGTCGGCACCTGGTTCTCCAAGCCGGATCTGGCCAAGCATCAGGCGGCAAAAGAGAAAACCTCCGCTGGCGGTGGTTCCTGGGTCGGCATGCGCAAGGCGGCCAAGGTGTTCAGCATCCTGCTGGTGCTGCTCAACCTGCCGATCATCATCACAAGCGGCGGCGACGGCATCCTGGGCACGATTGCTGCGCTGGTGCTGCTGTGGGCGCCGACTTTCCAGTCGTCCGATGACTAGGTCCTGAGCCATGTCCCGTTTTGTCTACCTGATCTATGGCACCGCGGTGATGGCTATCACCACCCTGATCAACCTGTCGGATGGCAGTGGCAGCAGCGGTAGTTCGCGCAGCTGGAGCAGCGGCAGCAGTTCCTCCGGCAGCAGCTGGTATTCCTCGGGGCATCACAAGTGAACGCCCGCCCCAAGGTGGCGCTGGGTCGCCATCTGCTGGCGGACCTCCACGGTGTGGCACCTGCGTTGC
Source organism: uncultured Neisseriales bacterium (assembly GCA_966211475.1). GTDB lineage: Bacteria > Pseudomonadota > Gammaproteobacteria > Burkholderiales > Leeiaceae > Leeia. The sequence goes on along the minus strand of CBIHQA010000024.1, from coordinate 862 downwards.
TCAGCGACCCGGCCCGGATCGAAGCCGCCTTGCTGGAGGCGGCGCGGGTGGCGGGGGCAACGGTGCTGTTCGGCAAGTTTCATCACTTTGGCGATGCTTGCGGCGTGACGGGCGTGCTGCTGCTGATGGAGTCCCACATCAGCATCCATACCTGGCCGGAGCATGGGTTCGCGGCGGTGGATGTGTTCATGTGTGGCGAATGCGCCCCAGAGCAAGCCGTGGCCTGGCTGAGCGAGGTGTTGCAGCCGGAGCGGGTGGAGCGGCGGGATGTGGTGCGTGGTGTGCTGGACGGGAAGGTGTTGTTGTAGGTTGGGCTTCGCCTGCGGCTCAAACCAGCCGACATGAAAAAAACGCCCCGACTTGTGCGGGGCGTTTTTACGTCTGCGGATCAGGCGAATTACTCCGACCGGGTGCGCTTCAGCCGGCGCTGACGCACGGCTTCCGCCAGCGTATTCAGCAGTGCCTCGCTGTCGTCCCAACCGATGCAGGCGTCGGTGATGCTCTGGCCGTAGGTCAACGGCTGGCCCGGGATCAGGTCCTGGCGGCCGGCGCTCAGGTGGCTTTCCACCATCACGCCGAAGATGCGCTCGTCGCCGCCGCCGATCTGACCGGCTACGTCCTGGCAGACTTCCATCTGCTTCTGGTATTGCTTGCTGCTGTTGGCATGGCTGAAGTCGATCATTACCTTCTGCGCAAGACCGGAGGCCGACAACTGCTGGCAGGAAGCGTCCACGCTGGCGGCGTCGTAGTTGGGCGCCTTGCCGCCGCGCAGGATCACGTGGCAGTCCTCGTTGCCCAGCGTCGACACGATGGCGGAGTGGCCAGCCTTGGTCACCGACAGGAAGTGGTGCGGCGCGTTGGC
>CBIHQA010000023.1:0-17340 GCA_966211475.1 uncultured Neisseriales bacterium | reverse complement strand
AAGGCGGGCTGGCGGCCCTGCCGGCAGTGAGCGTTGCACAGGATTCTGAAGACGATGGTCTCCAGGCGCTCGCGCTGGCCGCCGAGGAAGCACAACTGCGCCTGGAGGCCGCCGTGGAAGCGGAACAGTCCGCCGAACTGGCGCTGCAAGAGGCCGAGACGGCCTGGCGGGACACCGATCGCCAGGAAAGCGCGTTGCAGTCCGAGCGTGGCGCACTGAAGACGCTGCTCAATGCGGCCAGGGCAGGGGACGACCTGGCGCACTGGCTGGACGGCCAAGGGCTATCCTCGGCGCCCGCCGCCTGGGAGCGCATCAAGGTGCGCAACGGATGGGAGACAGCGCTATCCGCCGTGCTCCGTGAGCGGATGCAGGCCCGAGTCTCCAGGACTCAAGCCGACTGGATTGCCGAGCCACCTCCTGCTCGAGTCGCCTTGGTCGATCAACTCTCCTCAGCCTCGACGTCGTTTCCCGCCGACAGCCTGCGTGCCCAGATTGATTGTGATGACCCCTCACTCGCGGCAGCGCTCGACGAGTGGCTGACGGGCATCTTCCTGGCGGATGCCCGCGAAGGGGTCTCGCAACGCCAGCAACTGCCGGCAGGCCAATGGCTGGTCACCAAAGAGGGGCATCTGCTTTCACGGCATTCGGTGGTCCTGACCGGACCGGATTCCAGCGGCGATTTGCTGCGCCATCGTGACGCGCTGCACCGGGTCGAATCCGAGCTGGCCGCTCTGGCTGACGTCCGATCGACCGGTCAATCCCGGCTGGAGTCAGCGCGGCTGGCACTGGAAAGCGCTCGCCAGCAGACCCGCGAAGCCCGGCTGCAAGCAGACATGCAGCGTGATGCCCGTCACCGCGCCGAATTGGCCCACCAACAGCAGCAACAGCGCCTCGCACTGGATGCCGCCCGCCGCGAGCAATTGCAACGGGAACTGGCCGAAGCGCAGGATGCGCTCGCCCAGCTGACCGAAGAGCACGAAACCGTTGCGCTATCGCTCGATGGATTGCACGACGCCCTGCATGAGCATGAGCAAGCCTTCGCCACATTGCGCGCACAGCTCACCGACGTCGAGCATGCCGCACAGCAGGCCCGGCAGCGGCAACGGGACATCGAGCGCACGGCGCAGGAAGCACGTTTCGCCGTCTCGACCTGCCGGCAGCGGCTGGACGAATTGACCCGTCGCCGCGGCTTGCTCGAAGAACAGGCGCAGTCCTTGCGCGAACAACTGGAGTCCGCGCTGCTAGAGGACGAATCCTTCGACGATGCGGAACTGCAGCTATCCGTCCAGGCCGGTCTGGAAACCCGTGAGCAGCGGGAAAAGGCATTGGCCGATGCCCGCGCCAGACTCGACGCCGCCACGCAACAGCTACGCACGCTGGATGAGACCAGGCTGACCGCCGAGCGTGGTCTTGAACCGCTGCGCGAACGCATCCAGTCCCTGACGCTGGCTTCTCAAGAGGCGCGTTTGACGGTCGAGCAGTTCGACGAAGTGCTGCAAGGGATTGACCCGGCCCAGCTGGGTGCGGAGCTGGCAGCACGCGGCCAGAAAGGCCCGCAGCTTGCCCGCGAGCTGCAACGTGTCCAGAAGGAGCTGGAGGCGTTAGGCGCAGTCAACCTCGCCGCGCTGGATGAGCTGAAGGAGGCCGAGTCCCGCATGGGCTATCTGGATGCCCAGGGCGGTGACCTGAACCAGGCCATCGAAACCCTGGAAAGCGCCATCCGGCGTATCGACCGGGAAACCCGCGCGCTGCTGCAAGACACCTTCGATCGCGTCAATGCCTCGCTCACGGAATTGTTCCCCTTGCTGTTCGGTGGTGGTAGAGCCGAATTGACCCTCACCGGCGACGAAATCCTGGATGCCGGCGTGCATTTGATGGCGCAACCACCCGGCAAGAAGAACAGCACGATCCACCTGCTATCCGGTGGAGAAAAGGCACTGACCGCATTGGCACTGGTATTCTCGCTATTCCGTTTGAATCCGGCACCGTTCTGCCTGCTTGACGAGGTAGATGCACCGTTGGACGACGCAAATACCGGCCGCTTCTGCGAAATGGTGAAAAAAATGTCGGCAGAAACGCAGTTTCTGTATATCAGCCATAATAAAATCACCATGGAAATGGCTGAACAGCTGATTGGCATTACCATGCAGGAGCAAGGCGTCTCCCGCGTGGTGGCAGTAGATATTGAAGAGGCCATGCAAATGGCCGGTGCGGTGTAAGGATTGCCCAAACAGATATCCGTACCAAGTACAACAAAGCCACACCCGTCCTATAACGATTGGCCTAGGAGGCGTGCTGCATTAGCTAGTGCACCAGCACGAGCGAAGCGAGGCTCCCTCGCAGCGCGATCTGGTTCATGTTCTTGGCGGCTTGCCGCCTAGAACTGACCGACGCACCGTGGTGGCGGGGGGAGTATGAAGAAATCAAGAGTAGCAGCGATGCTCCTCAACGGTCCAAATCAGTCGGGCTCCGCCCGACGCCCGCCGTACGGTGCAAGCACCGCACGGCGCCGCTGCTAGGAAAGGTGGAATGAGCGATCTGCAACTGGTGTTGCTGGCGGTAGGTGCCGTCATCATCCTGCTGGTAGTCCTGTTCAACTGGTGGCAGGAGCGAAAGTACAAGCAACGCGCAGCCGCGGCGTTTGCCAGCTATCAACAGGACGTACTGCTGGATCCGGCCCTGACACCGGTCGAAAACCTGCCCACCCTGGATGACGCAGTGGATCCCATGCTCCGTGAGGAGCCGGTGGAAAGCCCCGTGCAGGAGCGCCGCATCCGGGAAACGTCGATTCCTGCCGCGCCGCCTGCCGAGCGTCGCGAACCGGTGCTGGGCAAGCCGCGCATGGATGCCGGCTTCCAGTCCAACGTCGAAGCCCCCATTGCGCCACCTCCCAAGACCGCTCGCGAAGTCCTTACTTATCCCAGCCAGCAGGATGAGCGGGTCGATCTGCTGGTCGATGCGCTATCGCATGACCCTCTGGATGTCGACCTGATCCGCTCCTTGCATCGCCAGCTGCATCGGTTGGAAAAACGCGTTTCTTGGCAAGCGCTGATGGAAGACGGTCAGTGGTTCCCGCTGGATCCGGATGCCAACCTACCCATCGTCGGCCTGCGTATCGGTCTGCAGATGGCGGACCGCCGCGGTCCGCTGGATGAGCCGACTTTGCGTCAGTTCGTGGCCGGGCTGGAAACCTTCTCCGCCGAAACCGGCGTGGAACTCCGCCTGCCGTCTCTCGCGCAGGCCCTGGCGGATGCCCAGAAGCTCGACAATTTCTGCGCGGACGTGGACGTGACCATCGGCCTGAACCTGATCGCCGATGATTCCCCGTTCGGTCTGATCGATCTGCGCCGTGTGCTGGAGCGTGCCGGCCTGCGCCTGATGGCAGATGGCGCCTATCACATGGTCAACGAGAAGGGCCAGCACCTGTTCACGCTGGTCAACTTCGACAACAACCCCTTTCCGCCGCATCCTGCGCCGCGCGACAGCACGGAAGGCGTCACCTTCCTGTTCGACGTGCCGCGGGTTGCAGACGGGCTGACCACCTTCGGCCAGATGTCCGACCTTGCCAAGCAGGTGACGTCGCAGCTAGGTGGCCGTCTGGTGGACGACAATCGCAAGCTGCTGACCGATTCCGGCCTTGCCAGCATCCGCCAGCAATTGCGGGCCATCTACGGCACCATGAGCCTCAAGGGCGTGGAGCCCGGTGCCGCAACGGCGCTTCGACTGTTCGCCTGACCGTCCTGCACCGCCGGCCCTTGCGCGACGTTTGGGTTGCGAAGGGCCGGGGAATGCATGGCGGCAAGGGCTGGCGCTGGCCAGCAACGATTCCTGATTCCTGACGATGAGCGACAACCTGGATCTTTTCGATGCCCCCGCGGCGCCCGAACAGCGCAGTGCCGAACTGCGCGAGCTGCTGGAGCGGTACGCCTACGAGTATTACGTGCTCGACACGCCCACCGTGCCGGATGCCGAGTACGACCGCCTGTTTCGTGAGCTGGAAGCCCTTGAGGCGGCACATCCCTCGCTGGCAACCGCCGATTCACCGACCCGCCGGGTAGGCGGTGCCCCGGTTCCGGCGTTTGCCAGTGTGGTGCATCGGGTGCCGATGCTGTCGCTGTCCAACTGCTTCTCCGACGAAGAGCTGCAAGCCTTCGACCGCCGTGTCCGGGATGGTTTGGGTGTCGAGTCGGTCGAGTACAGCGTGGAGCCCAAGTTCGATGGTTTGGCGATCAGCCTGATCTACCAGAACGGGCAACTGGTCCAGGCCGCGACGCGCGGCGACGGTTACACCGGGGAAGATGTCAGCGAGAACGTCCGGACCATCCGCTCCGTCCCGCTGAAGCTGAGAGGGGCGAATTTGCCCCCGCTGCTGGAAGTGCGTGGCGAAGTGCTGATGCTCAAGGCAGATTTCCTGCAACTCAACCGCGACCAGGAAGCCGCCGGCGACAAAACATTCGCCAATCCGCGCAACGCGGCGGCGGGCAGCCTTCGTCAGCTCGACTCCCGGATTACCGCAAAGCGCAGGTTGTCCTTCTACGCCTACGGAGTTGGTGCCGTAGAGGGCTGGACGCTCCCCGCGACGCACAGCGGCATCATGGATGGACTGGCCAGCTTCGGCTTGCCGGTCAATCGGGAAAGAAGGCACGCCGTCGGGCCGGAAGGCCTGCTGGACGTCTATCGCGATGTGATGAACCGTCGCGCCAGTTTGCCGTTCGATATCGATGGGTTGGTCTATAAGGTCAACCGTCGCGACTGGCAGGAGGAGCTGGGCTTCGTCTCCCGCGCTCCGCGTTTCGCCATCGCCCACAAGTTTCCGGCGGAAGAAGCCTTGACGGTAGTGGAATCGATCGGCGTGCAGGTTGGCCGGACCGGCGCGATCACACCGGTCGCGCGTCTGGCGCCCGTTTTCGTCGGGGGGGTAACCGTCACCAACGCCACCTTGCACAACGAAGACGAGGTACGGCGCAAGGACGTGCACGTCGGCGACACCGTTGTGGTGCGTCGCGCTGGCGATGTGATTCCGGAAGTGGTGCGCGTGCTGCTGGAGCGTCGCCCCGACAACGCGCAGCCCTTCACCATGCCCACTCACTGCCCGGTCTGCGGTTCGCACGTGGTGAGGGAAGAGGGCGAGGCTGTCGCCCGCTGCACAGGCGGCCTGTTCTGCTCCGCCCAGCGCAAGGAGGCGATCAAGCACTTCGCCGCCCGGCGCGCGATGGACATCGAAGGTCTGGGCGACCGCTACATCGACAATCTGGTTGAGCTGGGATACGTGCAGAGCGTAGCCGACCTCTACGCGCTGACCTTGCAGGACTTCCTCGAAATGAAACGCCGCGCTGACGAGCGCGACGGCGTGACACCCGAGACGGTGAAACAGGGCCAGGTCGCCACCCGCTGGGCAGAAAATCTACTCGAAGGCATCGATACCAGCCGACGCCCGTCACTGGCCCGCTTCCTGTTCGCGCTGGGCATCCGCCATGTTGGCGAGTCCACCGCCAAAACGCTTGCAGTCTGGCTGGGGCGTCTTGATCTGGTACGCCAGGCACCCGCTCCGCTGCTGCGTGCATTGCCGGACATCGGGGGTGCTGTCGCCGAAGCCATCGCCGAATTCTTCCAGGAACCGAAAAACCAGGGGGTCATCGATGCCTTGCTGCGTAACGGCGTCAGCATTGCCGATGAGCACGCGCCCTCCGCGCTGTTGGCAGAGAAACTGGCCCTGGCCAACCTGTTGGCCAATCTCGGCATCCCCAGACTGACGGAAACGCGTAGTCGACAGCTTGCCGAACGGCTGCAATCGCTAAGCGATCTGGCGGACGCCACTGATGACGCGATTCGCGCCTGGGACTTGCCAGCCGAGCTTGCTGGCGCGCTGGTCGAACACCTGTCCGACGTATCGCGCAGGAACGAAATCCGCGCGCTCGACCTCCTGCGCAAAGAGCTTCTGGCACAACTGCCGGCGCAATCCGCGGCTACCGGACCACTGACCGGCAAGACCTTCGTCCTGACCGGCACGCTACCGACAATGAGTCGCGATGACGCCAAAGCCCGCATCGAAGAAGCGGGGGGCAAGGTTTCCGGTTCCGTGTCGAAGAAAACCGACTATGTCGTCGCCGGCGAAGCCGCCGGCAGTAAACTGGATAAAGCCCAGGAACTTGGCGTGTCCGTCCTGGATGAGGCCGCCTTGGTCGCCCTGTTGGGCAGCTGATCGCTGCCGGCCACAAGATTTCGAAAGAAGACTGACCATGACAACCATTCGCAAAGCCGTATTCCCGGTCGCTGGCCTGGGCACCCGATTTTTGCCCGCCACCAAGGCCAGCCCTAAGGAAATGATGCCGGTGGTCGATAAACCCCTTATCCAGTACGCAGTGGAAGAGGCAGTCGCGGCTGGCATCGAACAGCTCATCTTCATCACTGGCCGCAACAAGCGCGCGATCGAAGACCACTTCGACAAAGCCTACGAGCTGGAAACCGAGCTGGAGATGCGCGGCAAGGAAGCAACGCTGGCGGTCGTCCGCGACGTCTTGCCGAAAGGCGTGAGCTGCATCTATATCCGCCAGCCGGAAGCCCTGGGGCTAGGCCATGCCGTGTTGTGCGCGGAGCCTGCGATCGGCAACGAACCCTTCGCCGTGCTGCTGGCCGACGACCTGCTCGATTCAGATAACACACCTGTGCTGACGCAGATGGTTTCCGCCTTCGAAGAACGAGAGAAGTCTCTGGTTGCCGTGCAGGAAGTCCCGCGCGAAGACACCCGCTCCTACGGCATCGTCGCCGGGCAGGATGTGTCGGACCGTCTCAAGCGGGTAAGCAACATCGTGGAAAAACCGAAACCGGAAGATGCACCCTCCAACCTGGGTGTCGTCGGTCGCTATCTGCTCACTCCCCGGATCTTTCACCACTTGAGGCGTATTCCTCGTGGTGCGGGGGGAGAAATCCAGTTGACCGACGGGATTGCTGCCCTGCTGGATGAAGAAGCCGTTTTTGCCTATCGCTTTGACGGTGTCCGCTATGACTGTGGCTCCAAGCTCGGCTATCTGCAGGCCACCTTGGCGCTCGGCAGGAAGCATCCGGAAGTGGGGGCTGCATTCAACGAGCACCTGAACGCCTTCTGCCAGGAGCGCAAATAATGCTGGCCATCATTGGCGGTACCGGGCTCAACCAGCTGCCCAATTTGACCATTACCGGCCGCAAAGTGGTGCGGACCCCGTATGGGGAGCCCTCCTGCGGGCTGACCTTCGGCGAGATCAACGGCAAAACCGTGGTGTTTCTTGCCCGCCATGGCTATGGGCACACCTTGCAGCCGCATGAAATCAACTATCGGGCGAACATCTGGGCGCTGCTGGATCAGAAGGTTAGCCAGATCATTGCCGTCAATACGGTTGGCGGCATCCGCGCGGACCTGACGTCCGGCCGCCTGGTCGTGCCGGACCAGATCATCGACTACACCTATGGTCGTGCCAGCACTTACTTCGAAGGCGCGATGCAACCGGTGACCCATATCGACTTCACCCAGCCATACAGCGCCGAGGGCCGCCAGCTGCTGCTGGAAGCCGCTGTGCGGGCGAGGGGAGCGAGCCCCACCGACGATGAGGTGCTCGACGGCGGTACCTATGCCTGCACCCAGGGGCCGAGGCTGGAAACCGCCGCTGAAATCCGACGGCTGGCCGGTGATGGGGCGGACATGGTCGGCATGACCGGCATGCCCGAGGCCGTGCTGGCCCGGGAGTTGGGCATCCCCTACGCGGGCCTGATGGTGGTTTCCAATTCGGCTGCGGGAACCGGTGACAGCCTGAAGGAAATCCAGTTCGCCCGGGCGGAAAAGGTGGTCAAGAACGCGATGGATCAGGTGCATCGCGTGCTGTCGGCCTTGTTGGACTGATCGCAGTAACAGAGCGGGGAGAAGCGTATGTTCAACGGCAAGAGCATTCTGATTACCGGGGGTACTGGCTCTTTCGGCAAGCAGTTCATCCGCGAAGTGTTGCTGCGCTACCGGCCTGCCCGCTTGGTGGTGTACTCGCGCGACGAGCTGAAGCAGTACGAAATGGCGCAGGATTTCGATCATCCCTCGATGCGCTATTTCATCGGCGACGTGCGCGACGAAAAGCGGCTGCGGCAGGCGATGGACGGGATCGACTACGTGGTTCACGCCGCCGCCCTGAAGCATGTCCCGGTCGCTGAATACAATCCGCTGGAATGTATCAAGACCAATATTGGCGGCGCGGAGAACGTGATCTCGGGCGCCATTGCGGCCGGCGTCAAGAAGGTGATCGCGCTCTCTACCGACAAGGCTGCCAACCCCATCAACCTGTACGGTGCGACCAAGCTTGCATCCGACAAACTGTTCGTGGCGGCGAACAATATCGTCGGCAAGCGGCCGACGCGGTTTTCGGTGGTGCGTTACGGGAATGTGGTCGGCTCGCGTGGCTCAGTCGTACCGTATTTCCGGAAGCTGGTGCAGGAAGGGGCCAAGGAACTCCCCATCACCGACGTCCGTATGACCCGCTTCTGGATTACCTTGCCGCAAGGGGTGGAGTTCGTGCTCGACAGCTTTGCCCGCATGCATGGCGGCGAGATCTTCGTGCCGAAGATTCCTTCCTCGCGGATTCCCGATGTGGCCACGGCAGTCGCCCCGCAGTTGGCGATCAAGGTAGTCGGCATTCGTCCCGGCGAGAAGCTGCACGAGGTGATGTGCCCGCTCGACGACTCGCACCTGACGGTCGAATTCGATCGCTACTACGTGATCAAGCCGACCATCAGCTTCAACGCCGTTGTCGATTTCTCGACCAATGCGCTGGGCGAAAAGGGCCAGATCGTGCCGCAGGGCTTCGAATACAGCTCCGGGACCAATCCGCATTTCCTGACGGTTGAAGAACTGCGCGCACTGATCGGTTGATCATGAAAATCCCCTACGGCCGACAATCCATCTCCGACGAGGACATCGCCGCCGTCACCGATGTGCTGCGCTCGGACTGGCTGACCCAAGGTCCTACGGTGGAGCGTTTCGAGCAGGCGGTCGCTGCCTATTGCGGTGCCAGCCATGCGGTTGCGGTGTGCAACGCGACGGCCGCGCTGCATCTGGCCTGCATCGCGCTGGAGCTGGGGCCGGGAGATTTGCTGTGGACGTCGCCCAATACCTTTGTGGCGTCGGCCAACTGTGCGCGCTACTGCGGTGCGTCGGTCGATTTTGTCGACATCGATCCGCTCACCTACAACATGAGTGTGCCCGCCCTGGCCGACAAACTCGTCCAGGCATCGGCTGTAGGACGGCTTCCGAAGGTAGTGGTGCCGGTGCATTTCGCCGGCCAGCCCTGTGACATGGCGGGCATCGCTGACCTGGCCGCACGCTATGGCTTCCGGGTGATCGAGGATGCCTCCCATGCGATCGGGGGCGACTACCGCGATGGCAAGATCGGTGACAGCCGGTACAGCGACCTGAGCGTGTTCAGCTTCCATCCGGTGAAGGTGTTGACCACCGGCGAGGGCGGCATGCTGCTGACCAATCAGCCTGCGCTGCAGTCGCGCCTCGCGCGGTTGCGTAGCCACGGCATCACGCGCAATCCGCAGGAGATGGACAGCCCCTCGGAAGGGGGCTGGTACTATCAGCAGGTCGAGCTCGGTTTCAACTTCCGGATCACCGATATCCAGTCTGCGCTCGGCCTGAGCCAGCTGCAGAGGCTGGATCACTTCATCGCCCGCCGCCGCGAACTGGCCGCGCGCTACGACACCCTGCTGGCGCCGCTACCGGTCACGACGCCGCATCAGGCGCCGTGGGGCCGGTCGGCTTTCCACCTGTACCCGGTGCAGATCGACGACACCCGCACGCACCATCGGCGTGAGGCCGTCTTCCAGGCCATGCGGGATGCCGGGGTAGGGGTGAATGTTCATTACATTCCGGTCCATCTGCAGCCCTATTACCGCAAGCTTGGCTTCGAGGTTGGCGATTTCCCACAGGCCGAACGCTATTACGCGAACGCGCTGACCTTACCGCTTTACTACGACCTGACCGAGGCCGAGCAGGATGCCGTGGTCGAGGCGCTTCGGACCGCCCTGGCATGAAATTCGGACTGGGCACCGTACAGTTCGGTTTGCCCTACGGCGCAACCAACCGGGAGGGCCAGGTCAGCCAAGCGGTCGCCGGAGAGATGCTCAGGTTGGCATGGGCGCGGGGCATCGATCTGCTCGATACGGCTGCAGCCTACGGCAACAGCGAATCCGTGCTCGGGCAACTGGCGGACCCGTCCCGCCCGTTTCGGTTGATCAGCAAGACCTTGCCGCTGACGGGCGAGATCGGCCAGACAGGGCTGGAGGCGGTTGCACAGGCCTTCAACAACAGCCTCACACACTTGAAGGTCGATTGCCTCGATGCGGTATTGGTGCATCACGCCAACAACCTGCTGGGAGCTGGTGGCGAGCATCTTTATCGCCTGCTGATGGACTGGCAAGAAGCAGGGCAGGTACGACGGATCGGCGTCTCAGTCTATACGGGCGATGAACTGGAGCGACTGTTAGCGAAGTACCGACTGGACCTGGTGCAACTGCCCTTGAACGTGTTCGACCAGCGTCTGCCTAAAGCTGGGTGGATAGCCCGGCTTCACGAAGCGGGCATTGAGGTCCATGCGCGTTCGTTGTTCTTGCAGGGCGTGTTGCTGGCAGCGCCAGATAGCTTGCCTTTGCATCTGCAAGTGCTGGCGCCTCAGGTGGCGGACTTCCAGCAATCCGCCGCCATTCAAGGATTGTCCCCAGCAGCAGCTTGCCTTGCCTATGCGGCTGCCCAGGGCATCGATTACGGCATCATCGGTGCGCTCAATGTGAATCAACTGGCTGCGCTGTGCGATGCACATGGCCAGGCGGCCGCCGCGACAGGAGTGGATTGGTCGCGCTTTGCGCTGGACGACGAATCCCTGATCAACCCCGCGCGCTGGAGTCGCCCATGTTGACCCTGCTGCAGGCCCGTACTTCGTCGAGCCGTCTTCCTGGCAAGGTCCTGCGTCCGCTCCTCGGGGCGCCGATGATTCTGCGCCAGATCGAGCGCGTGTGGCGTGCCAACCGGATTGGTCGGTTCGTGTTGGTTACCAGCGCAGACCCGAGCGACGACGCGCTGGCGGCTGAATGTGCGGCCCACGGCGTCGATTGCTATCGGGGCAGCCTGAACGACGTGCTAGACCGTTTCTATCAGGCTGCCGCCCACTACGAGGCAACCCATGTAGTGCGCCTGACCGGCGATTGCCCGCTGACCGACCCAGCGGTGATCGACGAAACCATCGATGCATTTCTGCAAGGTGGCTACGACTACCTCAGCAACGCCCTGCATCCCAGCTTTCCAGACGGACTGGATGTGGAGGTGTGCAAATTCGAGACTCTGGCGATTGCTTGGCAGGAAGCAACATTGCCTTCGCACCGCGAGCATGTGATGCCCTTCATCTATCAGCATCCAGAGCGCTTCCGGATCGGGCATTACCGATATGCCCGGGACCTTTCGTATTTGCGCTGGACTGTCGATGAGCCCGCTGATTTTGCCTTTGTGGAAGCGGTGTACGAGCGTCTCTATCCGGTGAAACCCGACTTCGGCATGCAGGACATCCTGGCTTTGCTGGAACATGAGCCGCAGCTTCTGGACCTGAATCGACGCATTCCCCGCAACGAGGGCTTTGTTCTGTCACAGTCGCAGGACGGCGCAGCCTCTTCTGCCCACGAGGACCCGCCATGAGCGAACGTTATTCCCAATCGGAAACCCTGCTGCAGCGTGCGCTGCAAACCATTCCGCTGGGCTCGCAGACCTTCAGCAAGAGCCGCACCCAGTTCCCGTTTGGCGTGTCCCCCTATTTTCTGCAGCGTGGGCAAGGCAGCCATGTCTGGGACGTGGACGGCAACGAATACATCGATTTCATCAACAGCCTTGCCGCCATCACGCTGGGGTACAACGATCCCGACGTGACGGCCGCCGTGGAGGCGCAGCTGCAGGAAGGGGTAATCTTCTCGCTGTCACATCCCGTCGAGATCCAGGTAGCGGAACTGCTGGTCGACATGGTGCCCTGCGCGGAAATGGTCCGCTTCGGCAAGAACGGTTCAGATGCCACCGCTGGTGCCATCCGGCTGGCTCGTGCGTTTACCGGCCGCGACCGGGTGGCGGTGTGCGGCTACCACGGCTGGCAGGACTGGTACATCGGCTCGACTGCCCGGAACCGTGGTGTCCCCCAGGCGACGCGGGATTTGACGCACCCCTTCGTCTACAACGACCTGGAGTCCTTGCACAGCCTGTTCCGTACTCATCCGGGCGAGTTTGCCGCGGTCATCCTCGAACCCATGAACGTGACGGAACCGGCCGATGGCTTCCTGGAAGGCGTGCAGGAACTGACCCGGCAGCATGGCGCGCTGCTGGTATTCGACGAAACCATCACCGGCTTCCGCTACGACAATGGCGGCGCCCAGAAGAAGTTCGGCGTGACGCCGGATCTGGCCTCCTTCGGCAAGGGGCTGGCCAATGGCTATCCGGTGTCCGCCCTGACCGGGCGGGCTGACGTGATGAAGCTGATGGAAGAAATCTTCTTCTCCTTCACCTTCGGCGGGGAAACGCTGTCGCTGGCCGCCGCCGCGGCCACACTACGCAAGCTGCAGCGTGAACCGGTGGTCGACACGCTTTACCAGCAGGGCACCAAGGTGATCGATGGCCTGCGCGAACGCATCGCTCGTCACCAGGTCGCGGACTTTGTGTCGGTGGCCGGCAATCCCACCTGGAGTTTCCTGCTGCTGAAGGACCATGGCGGCTACAGCCAGTTCGAGATCAAAACCCTGTTCATGCAGGAGATGCTGGCACGCGGCATCCTGGCCTTCGGCACGCACAATATGAGCTACAGCCACAGCGATGCCGATATCGCCGCGCTGCTGGACGCTTACGATGCAGTCCTGCCCATCCTCGCCGATGGGGTGCTCAACCGGCGCCTGCCGGCGCTGCTGCGCTGCGCGCCGCTGGAGCCGCTGTTCAAGGTGAGATGAGCATGCGGGTGGCCTTCCGGGCCGATGCGGGCATAGCGATCGGTTCCGGTCACGTGATGCGATGTGCAACGCTGGCCAAGGCCCTCCTTGCCGCGGGTGCGGAGGTTCGCTTCATTTGCCGCGAGCAAGCAGGGGACTTGTGCGATTGGCTGGAATCGCAGGGTTACGCGGTTGACCGGCTTCCACCTTCCGCGACAGCAGTGCAGGGTGATTTGGCGCACTCCGCCTGGTTGGGGGCGAGTCAGGCCGAGGATGCGCAGCAAACGCTGAACGTCCTGCCGGACGTGGACTGGCTGGTGGTAGACCACTACGGCATCGACGCTCGCTGGGAAACCCCGCTGCGGCAACGTGCCGGGCGACTGCTGGTCGTAGACGACCTGGCCGACCGACAGCACGACTGTGACATCCTGCTCGACCAGAATTACCGGCGCGACGGAAATGATCGCTATCAGGGGCGGGTTCCTGGGCATTGCATGCGCTTGCTCGGACCGCGTTATGCGCTGCTTCGACCCGAATTCTCAGAATTGCGACGGACGATGCAGACGCGGACCGGTGAAATACGGCGCATCCTGGTATTCCTAGGGGGCGCCGACCGGCACAATCACACCAGCAAGGTACTGGACGCGCTAGATACGTTGAATCGCAAGGATTTGCAGGTCGATGTCGTCGTCGGCGCGGCAAACCCTTGGCGCAGTGAAATTGAGCACCGCTGTCAGGCGCGCGGGAATACCCGTTTCCTCTGTCAGATTCCTGATCTGGCCGCCCTGATGGCGGAGGCTGATCTGGCCATCGGCGCCGGTGGTGGAAGCAACTGGGAGCGTGCCGCGCTTGCCATGCCGAGCGTGGTGCTGTCGATTGCCGACAATCAACGCGCCATCGTGCAGGATCTGACCAGAGACGCTCTGGTAATGGGCTTCGTGGATGCGGATTCGCTGGGTGCCGACGTACTCGCCGGGGCGCTTTCTTTGCTCTTTTCCAGCCCCGACTTGTGTCTGGGAATGGGGGAGCGGTTTGGGCAACTCTGCGATGGTGGTGGCTGTGAACGAGTGATCTCCGCCATGGCGGGTGGAGTCGCAGTGCGCTCTGCAGAGATGGCGGACGCAGAGACAATGTTCGCCTGGCGCAACGATCCTTCTGTCCGTGCGAACTCGCTCGATGCCTCGCCGCTTCGCTACGAGGAGCATCTCCAGTGGCTGACGCGAGCGCTGTTAGACCCGCAGCGTGATGTCCTAATGGCACTCCGGGACGGGCGGGAAGTCGGTGTGCTGCGCTTCGATATATCCGGAACCACGGCGCGTGTTTCGATCTACCTGGCCCCCGGGCAGACGGGGAAGGGGCTGGGCGGGGCGATCCTGAGGGCGGGGGAGGCATGGCTTGCGCAGCGCAGGCCTAATGTCGACGTTCTGAATGCGGAGGTCCTGTCCGGCAACTTGGCATCGATCCAGTTGTTCGAGCGGAACGGGTACCGATGGGACCACGCGATTTACACCAAGCACCTGGAGCGACGTTCATGACAACCAGCGGTTTCGATATCGAGGGTCGCCGGATCGGCAGCGATGCGGCGCCGTTCATCATTGCGGAGATGTCTGGCAACCACAACCAGTCGCTGGAACGCGCGCTGTCCATCGTCGAGGCGGCAGCCAGGTCCGGTGCACATGCGCTGAAGATCCAGACCTACACCGCCGACACAATGACCATCGATTCGAGCGAGGGCGAGTTCTTCATCAGTGACAAGAACAGCCTGTGGAAGGGAAAATCGCTTCACCAGCTGTACCAGGAGGCCTATACGCCCTGGGAATGGCATGCCCCGATCTTCGAGCGCGCCCGCGCGCTCGGCATGATCCCGTTCAGCACCCCCTTCGACGAAACTGCCGTCGACTTCCTGGAAACGCTGGGGGTCTCGATCTACAAGATCGCCTCCTTCGAGAACACCGACCTGCCGCTGATCCGCAAGGTCGCTAGCACCGGCAAGCCGATGATCATCTCGACCGGCATGGCCTCCATCGCCGAACTCGACGAAACCGTGCAGGCAGCCCGCCAAGCCGGCTGCAAGGACCTGGTGCTGCTCAAATGCACCAGTACCTATCCGGCCACGCCCTCCAACACCCATCTGCGCACCATTCCCCATATGCGCGACCTGTTCGGCTGCGAAGTCGGGCTGTCCGACCACACCATGGGTGTGGGCGCGGCGGTGGCCAGCGTGGCACTCGGCGCGTCGGTGATCGAGAAGCACTTCACGCTCAGAAGGGCGGATGGCGGCGTGGACTCGACCTTCTCGCTGGAGCCGGAAGAAATGCAGTCGCTGGTGGTGGAAACCGAGCGCGCCTGGCAGTCCTTGGGCCAAGTGCACTATGGCGCCACTGCGGCCGAGGAAAAGAGCAAGGTATTCCGCCGCTCGCTCTACGTGGTGTCGGACCTCCAGCCCGGTGATGTGCTGACGCAAGATAATCTGCGCGCCATTCGGCCCGGTCTCGGATTACCACCTAAGTTCCTGGAATTGTTGCTGGGGCGGAAGGTCGGCCGCCCGGTCAAGCGGGGCACGCCCATGGCCTGGGACCTGCTCGCTTGAGCAACCAAGCAACCACGATGTTCGAAAGCGGCACCGGCAGCAGCCTCGAGGCGGTTGCGTTGCCTGAGGCGCGCGAACACTGGCAGGCGGTGCTGAATGCGCTGCCCTATGTGCCGGTCGCCTATACCTTGCCGATGGTGGCCTACCAGCAATCCTATGTGTCAGCCTTCCTGCCGATGGTGCCGCAGGATGTCGTGCTCTACTACGAGCGCAAGCCTGTGGGCGTATGGCCGTTGCTGGTCAAGCAGACCGAGGCTGGTTGGCAGCCAGGTAGCAACGAGGGGCCCGTGCTCCCGCCGCTGTTGTTGCCGGACCTTCCCGCCACGACCCGCAAAAAGCTGCTCCAGGCCTGCCTGACCGGACTGGTCAGGCTGAGGGAAACCTATCCCCATGATGCCTGGCAGGCCGCCGACAGCCTGCTTCCAGGCGCGATGCTGGGGGATTGGCACGAACAGCTGATGGGCCGGGGTGCCGTCCTGCGTACGACACATGAATCCTATGTTGACCTTGAGCAACCCTTCGCCACGCTGAAGTCCCGCTTTCGCAAAAGCTACCGGGCGCTGATCAACAGCGGCAGGGCGCTCTGGCAGGTACAGCGCGTCACATCGACCGAACCCGGCATCTGGGAAGAATTCCGGCTGCTGCATCAAGAGGTGGCGGGGAAGGTTACTCGTCCGATCGAGACTTGGCAGGCTCAGTACGACGCACTGTGCCATGGGGCCGCCTTCCTCATCACGCTGCGTAACGGCGAAGGCAAATTGGTGGGCGGCGGGTTCTTCCAGGTATCGCAGCAGGAAGGACTGTACGCGGTCGCCGCCTATGATCGCAGCCTGTTTGACAAACCCCTGGGGCACGTTGTCCAGGCGGAGGCGATCGAATATATGCAGCAACTCGGCTTGCGCTGGTATCGGCTGGGCGCACGACCGTTTCCGCAGGATTTGCCTGCGCCAAGCCCCAAAGAATTGAGCATCGGGGAATTCAAGGCAGGTTTTGCGACCCATATGGGCATAAAATTACATTACGACATGCCGCCAGGCGATTCTTCTCCTAATCCGAACGAGGTTGCAGCGTGACCGACAAAGACAACCAGCCCAGCGACGCCCCCGAGGAAAACCCGGAAGAGCAAGCCTTTACACCGCTTCAGGAAGCCTATTTTCACAAGATCCTCGCCACCTACCAGGCCAACCTGATCTTCTTTCAGGAGCAATTCCCCCTCGTCTACGATGCGCTGCTGGCAAGCGAACCGCTCGCACCATTCTCGATCGGGGAAGATGGCAAGCTCTGGATCCGCCATAAATCCCACGAGGGCACCCCGGGTTATTTCGTCGAACTCGGCAAGCACCAGTTTCAGTTCTTCGACGATCCGCGCCTGCGTCCGCGCATCACCACGCTGACCCGCTACCTGGCGGACGAAACGCTGGCGGCGCCGCACGTCACCAACCCCCATTTCTTCTTCCCGGTCGAACCGAGGTTCCGGTTCGAGATGATCCGCAAGTTCAAGGAACTGTGCCCGGAAGATGGTCAATGGTGCGCGCAGCCGGATTTCGGCGTGCGGCAATTGGTGATCGGCGTGACCTTCGGCGTCGGTTACGGACACGACATCCGCCTGATCATCGAAAACTACGAGCTCCGGCATTTCATCATCGTCGAGCCGGATATCCAGAGCCTCAACCTGTCGCTGTATTTCGTCGATTTAGTCGACTTGTACCACCACTTCATGTATCGCGGCGGCCGGCATTTCACGATCCAGACGGAGCCGGTCACCAAGGAACAGGCCAACGATC
>CBIHQA010000022.1:0-17549 GCA_966211475.1 uncultured Neisseriales bacterium | reverse complement strand
CCTAACGACCAGCCCATGCCCCGCATCAGCTCCCTACACATGGCCGAGCGCCCCCCCTCCAACCGGGGGCCGCCCCGGGCCCGCCGCCGCTACGCGGCGACGACACTGCCTTCGCGCACTGGTACTACGGGCGCGGGGGCAGGTAGTAGCGTTGCATCAGCGCGGCGAGCTTGCCGGAGCGCTTCAGCGACTCCAGCGCCGCGTTCACTCTTGCCACCGGCACAGCGCCCTTCTTCGACACCGCGCACTGCGTTTCCACCTTGCCGAGCTCCAGCGGCGCCACCGCATAGCGGTTGGCGGCGGACGGATCTTGCTCCAGGTAGTAGACGACCACTGGTTCCGCGGCCACCACTACGTCCACCATGCCTTTCTTCAGCAGGCGGAAGGCGGAATCGATCACGATCTCATCCGTCCGCGTGGCGGCACCCTTGTCGAACAAGGGGTCCAGCTGCGGATAGCGGTAGCCCAGGGTCGCACCGATCCGTTTGCCCGTCAGATCTTCCACTTGCTTGTAGCGCTGCGCCTGGTCGACCGGGGCCAGCAACAGGTCGGACTGGGTCCAGATCGGCTCACTCCAGTCGAACCAGTCCGGGTGGCTGAACCACTTGGGGCTGTACAGACACATCAGGTCGGCCTCGCCCCGCTGCAGGCCGAACTCCACCCGCTTGCGCGACATCGGCTGGAAGTTGGGCTGCAACGCCAGCGCGGAACTCAGCAGATCGCCGAAATCCTTGGTCAGCCCGCCGACGATCTTGGCGCCTTCCACATTGGCGGCACGGATCAGGTGGGGAGGGCTTTCTGCGTCGGAATACGCGATGCGGATGGAGGTGGGATCGGCCGCCATGGCGGCGGCCGGGAGGGAAAGCAGGAGTCCTGCCAGGAAGGGGCGCCAGTGCATCGATAGGACCGCTCATCAACCAACGGAGATTTCATTGTAGTCGCTCCCTGATGACGTGCGGATTCAATAGTCGGACGGTGTAACGCGGGTGCGTATGACTGTCCGCTAGCTCCTGTCAGCCGGGCAAGGTCAACCCGGGAACCGCGAGACCGCGCGGGCGACCTGCAACACGTCATCCTGCGTGACGTCCAGGTGGGTGACGAAGCGCATCCGGCAGTTGCCGCCCGCCGTGCGGCCGGTCAGCTTGATGCCCTGGGCTTGCAGATAGGCCAGCAGCGCCTCGCCAGCCTCCGGTTCCGCATCGACGAACAGCATGTTGGTGTGCGCCGCCGGCACCGTCACCTTGCCGGCCAGCGCCGGATTGGCGGCAACCGCGCGGGCCAGCTCGGCGGACAGCAGCGCGGCGTTGGCGTGATCCTCGGCCAGTCGGTCAACGTGATGCTCCAGCGCATGGATGCCGGCGGCGGCCAGGAAGCCGGCCTGCCGCATGCCGCCACCCAGCATCTTGCGCACCCGTCGCCCCTGGCGGATGAAGGCGGCCGAGCCGAGCAGCAGCGAACCCACCGGTGCACCCAAACCCTTGGACAGACAGACCGACACCGAATGGAAGGGCCGGCAGATCGCCCGCGCCGCCTGACGCGCCGTGCTGCCGTCCAGTTGCGCCTGGGCCACAGCGGCGTTGAACAGCCGCGCACCATCCAGATGGGTCAGCAGGCCGCGGCGATCCGCCAGCGCACGCACCGATTCCAGGTAGGCCAGCGGCAGCAGCTTGCCGCCGGTGGTGTTCTCGATAGTGATCAGTCGGGTGCGGGCAAAGTGCGGATCGTCCGGCTTGATCTCGGCCTCGATGTCCTTCAGCGCGATGGTGCCATCCGGCTGGTTGGGCAGAGGCTGCGGCTGTAGCGAGCCAAGCACGGCCATGCCGCCTGCCTCCCAGCGGTACAAATGCCATTGTTGGCCGACAATCACCTCGTCGCCACGCTGGCAGTGGGTTTGCAGCGCAATCTGGTTGGTCTGGGTGCCGCTGGGGGCGAACAGCGCGGCCTCGAAGCCGAGCAGGTCGGCGGCCAGCGCTTCCAGCCGGTTCACGGTCGGGTCGTCGCCGAACACGTCGTCGCCGACCTCGGCATCGAACATGGCCTGTTTCATGGCGGCGGTGGGGCGGGTAACGGTATCGCTGCGGAAGTCGCTCATGTCGTCCTCTTGCTCGGTGGGGATGGGTGCATCTTGCCGTTGGACGAAGCCGCCATGGTTGCTGTCTGGCACGGCGATCTGTGATAAAAATGCACAGATGAAACTACCGCCCCTAGAAAACCTGAAAATCTTCGAAGCCGTCGCCCGCCTGCATGGATTCAGCGCAGCGGCGGAGGAGCTGTCGTTGTCGCACAGCGCGGTCAGCCGCCGGGTATCGGAACTGGAAGCCCGGTTGGGTGTGCGCCTGCTGCAACGAACCAGCCGCAGGGTGGCGCTGACCCCGGCGGGCGAGGTGCTGTTCCAGGCGGCGCGCGAAGGGTTGCGGCGCATCGCGGAAGCGGCGGAATCCATCACCCGCACCCCCGCCAATCCGCCATTGCTGGTGTCCTGCGAACGGTCGCTGGCGATGCGCTGGCTGATTCCGCGGCTATCCGGCTTTCAGGACGCCAACCCCGGCTTGCCGGTGTACCTGTCCACCGGCGGTGGAGCCATCGACTTCGGGCGGGAAGGGGTGGACCTGGCGATTCGCCGCGCCGACTTTCCGCTGGATGCCTATCCGGTGACGCTGCCGCTGTTCCCGGAATACGTCGGCCCAGTCGCCACGGCAGCCATCATGGCGGGCTGGACGGCCGACGCACCGCTGACCCGGTTGCACACCACCGGCCGGCGCGATGCCTGGGCACGCTGGGCGCAGAGTATCCCGCCAGCGGTGGCCGGCAGTCGTCCGCCGCACTGGCGCGACCAGTATTTCGATCACTTCTTCTTGAGTGTGCAGGCGGCCGAGGCTGGGCTGGGCGTGGCGATTGCGCCGCTGTTCCTGGCGGTGGATGCGATCGGCGAGGGCAAGCTGGCTGCGCCGCACGGCTTCGTGCCGGATGGCACGCAATACGTGGCGCTGGCGCGTCGGCCGGTGGTGGAAGGCTCGCCGGAGAGCGTTTTCCTGACCTGGCTACGCAGCTCGGTGGCGGAGACGCTGACCCGGGCGACGGCGGATGGCCTGATCGCGCCGTTCCATGCGGATCATGGACGGCGCGCGAGCTAACGGGGACTGCGGACGGTTGTTTACTGCGGGGCGGCGCCGGCCAGCTTGCGGGCGGCTTCCACCTGTTCCTTCAGGTCTTCGTACTCTTCGCAGCTCTTGTTGCAGAGCTTTTCCAGCGTGGCGAGCTGGCGTTCCGCCCCCGCCAGGTCCTTGGCCTGCAGATAGGCTTCGCCCAGGTATTCATGGGCGCCCAGGTGGTTGGGGTTGAGCTTCAGTGCCCGCTCATAGTGCTGGAAGGCATTTGGCAGGTCGCCCGACTTGCGGTAGGCGAAGCCCAGGTAGTTCTCGGCGTCAGCATCCTTCGGGTCGCGGCTGGCGGCCTTCAGCATGAATTCGATACCGGTTTTCCAGTCTTCCCGTTCGATGGCCGCCTTGCCGGCGGTGTAGTCCGCATTCTTGACGGCCTTGGCGGCAGGGGCGGGCCAGTTGTTGCCGCTGCCACCGTCGCCGTGGGCCAGGACAGGCGTATTGCCAAGGGCGCACAGCAGGGCAAGGGGAATCAGGCGGACGGGAAACATGCAAATCTCCAGCGAGAGGATAGGTGCCTATTAACGGTAGCCGATCGTGGTTTATTCCACCGCTGCTGTCCGGCTCGGTGACGGAGGCAAAGGCTGTGCTCGTCGATAGTTGAAATGCCTACGGCATGGTTGACATGCCGACGAACGGTCGGGCGATTTCATGCACGCTGTGACGCCACTTTTCGGCGGACTCGGGCATGTTGCCCTCATTTTTGGCCGACAAGCGGCACACCCCCATTCACCGTGACGCGTCTATAACGACACTTCTCAGTCATCGTCTCCGCCCCGGTTCATCGCGGGCGGCAGGGGTTGCCCCCTCGGCCAGTGCACTACCGTGGAACACAGGCCGTCCGGACGTGACAAACGTAGCAGCGTGATGAAACCATGACCGGGAGGCGCATATGTCGATCGATGGGATTCTTGCTCGCCTGCACATCAAAGGCTACGGCGGTGGCGTGGCGAACGAGGAGTACGTCAGGGTACTGGAGGATGCACTGGGCGAAGGCCTGCCCATCGAGGGCATCATCCTGCACCTGGCCCAGGAGTATCCGAACAGGCTGGACGAACTTTGCGGCTACCTGTCGCAGGATCGCGGCGGCCCACTGGGCGGCGTCATTGACGATATCCTGCAGGGCTCGCGATTCAGCGGCCGCGCCTGAGGCGACCGACGCTTGGCCAAGCCAGGCTCCAAATGAAAACGGGCGGCAAAAGCCGCCCGTTTTCATTGCTGTGTTGGTTCCCGCAGTCCCGTAGGTTGGGTTGAGCCAAAGGCGAAGCCCAACGTGTACCGCGGATACCTCGTATGCTGGGCCGTGCTGCGTTCAACTCAACATACAAAGACGTTAACCAAGAATGATCGACCAGCAGTGCCCGATCAGCGCACCACCTGCACTGCCTGCCAGCTACCGCCCTTGAACTGCTTCACCGTTACCGCGGCATTGCGGATGTCGCCCTGCGCATCGAACTGCACATCGCCGACGATGCCGGTGGTCTTCAGCGCGGCGAGCTTCGGCAGGTACTTGGCCGGCTCGGCGGAATTGGCCTGCTGCATCGCCTGTGCGACGGCCATCACGGCGTCGTACACGTACGGGGCATACAGCTGCACGTCCACCCCAAAGCGCTGCTTGAAGCGCGGGAAGAAGGCCTTGGCCTGCGCCATCTGTTCCGGCGGGATACCGGCTTCGGTGCAGTAAGCATCCGAGCTCATCGCGCTGCCGGCCAGTTGCAGCATGCCGCTAGTGCAGCCACCGTCGCTGGCCAGGTACTTACTCTTCATGCCCAGCCGGCGCATCTGTTGTAGCAGCGGGGCGGCGGTGGCGTCCATGCCGGCGTAGACCAGCACGTCCGGCTGCTTGGCCTTGACGCTGGTCAGCACGGATTGCCAGTCCGTGGTCTTGTCGGTGCCGTATTCGCGGGCGACGATCTTCACGCCGGCTGCCTTCAGCGCCTTCTCGGTCTCGTCGGCCAGGCCCTGGCCATAAGCGGTGCGGTCATCCAGGATCGCTGCCGTCTTCGCCTGCAGCGTCTGCGCGGCGAAACGGCCCATCGCGCCACCCTGCTGAATGTCGTTGGCCACCATGCGGAAGGTGGTCTTGTAACCCTGGCGGGTGAACTTCGGGTTGGTGGCCGACGGCGACACCTGCGGAATGCCCGCATCGGAATAGATGCGCGACGCCGGGATGCTGGTGCCGGAGGTCAAATGGCCGATCACGGCGGCTACCTTGGCGTCCGCCAGCTTCTGCGCCACCACGGTGGCGGTCTTCGGGTCGCCGGCGTCGTCTTCCGACACCAGTTCGAACTTGGCGATCTGGCCGCCGATCTTCACCTTCTTGGCGTTCAGGTCTTCGATGGCCAGGCGGGCGCCGTTTTCATTGTCCTTGCCGACGTGGGCGATCGGGCCGGTCAGCGCGGCCACATGGCCAATCTTGATCACGATGTCGGCGTGTGCTGCGCCGGCGGCGAGCAGCGACAGGCCGATGGCCAGCGCGCGGCGCGGGAAAGGTGCGACGAACTGCATGGGGGATTCCTTGCGAGGCTTGGGGTCGATAAGTACGTCATCGTGTACGGAGAAGGCCGCCCGGGTGGCGGGCGGTCCGCACATCGCTTGCGCTGCCGCAGGGTGGACGGCACGCCGTGAGTCATCGCTTGTTGCGACGCAATAAGATGATTTTCTCGCTGGGAAGGGTTTTGGAGCAACAAAATTGCTTTGCCAGGCGTAAAAATCGGAGGAAATATGGAGGGGGGAGGTTTGGAGTCAGCGATGCGGAATATTGGTCGGCGTTGCTGCGGGTTTATCGATGATTGTTTTGTCGATGAAGGTGTTTGAAGAACAATCATCGACTTCGAGCCCGTTCACACCATGTGAATGCGATGTGGGGCCTTGAGGCCTCGGACGGCCGCAAAGGCTCTCCCGCCAGCCCCAAAAAAAGAAAGCCCTGCACAAGGCAGGGCATAAGTCGCAATCTGCTACCGGGAGGCAAGACTACGAAGTCGGTTGCGTGTTCGCTGTTGGTGCGCGGACGACGCGAAGTCGGTACTGCAATTGCGGGTGCTGCGTTACTCCTGTGCCGCCAGCGCTTCCGCGAGGCCGGGCAGGCCAAGACGGGGTGGCTGGTTGCACTTGCCAAGGGCGGGCCGGGCGATGTCGGCGGCCAACCGCGGGCAACTGTCCTGCTGCGGACGGCGGGGCGCTGCAAACTCGGTTTCGCGGCGGCGGGGCTGCGTGTCGAGCGGTCGCATGGTGCGCTCCTTTCGTCTGTCTGGTGCCCATCATATTGCGGTGCAAAGAATAAATGAAATATATTAATTAAATAGAATCTATATCGTATAAATATGGATATCCGTTCTCTCGAGTATTGCGCCACCATCGCTCGCCTGGGCAGCTTCACCAAGGCGGCGGAAACCCTCTACGTCGCCCAGCCCGCACTGAGCATCGCCATCCGCAAGTTGGAGGACGAACTCGGCGTGCCCTTGTTCGTCCGCCAGCCCCGGCGGGTGACGCCGACCGCCGAAGGCGAACTGCTGCTGCGCCGGGCGGAAAGGGTGTTCCAAGAGCTGGATTCCCTGCGGCGGGAGCTGCGTGACGTGGCAGAACTGAAGCAGGGCGAGGTGAAGATCGCTCTGCCGCCGATGTTCGGCATCCAGTTCTTCCCGCAACTGATGGTGGATTTCCGCGCGGCCTATCCGGGCCTGACGCTGACGGTGACCGAAGGCGGCGCGGACGATATCCGTCGCTTGCTCGATAGCGGCGAGATCGACCTCGGCATGCTGGATGCGCGCCGGGTGCCGGTCGGCTGGCAGCAGGTGCCGGCGGTGGATGACGAGATGGTGCTGTGCGTGTCGCCCGATCACCCGCTGGCGGAGCGCGAATGGGTGACCGCCAAAGACCTGGATGGCCTGGACATGGTGCTGCTGGACCACACCTTCCTGCACCGTCACATCCTGGATGCGATGTGCGATGCAGCCGGTGTGCGCTACCAGGTGGTCCTGCAGTGCAACCTGGTGCCGCTGATCCGCCGGGCGGCCGCCAGCGGCATGGGCGCCGCGACCCTGCTGCGCTCCATCGTGCTGGACGCGCCGGATCTGCGGCCGGTGCCGTTCCGCCCTAGCCAGCCGATTCGCCTCAGCCTGTGCTGGCGGGACGACCGCTACCTGTCGAAGGCCAACAAGGCCTTCGTGGATTTCGCCGTGGGCTGGAGCCGGGACCGGGGCATCGTCGGCAACGGGTAGGGGAGATCACATGTAGGAGCGGACCATGCCGCGACCGTCGGTAGAGCATTTCACCGTTGGTCGCGGGCATGGCCCGCTCCTACAATATCTTGCTGGTTGGTATCAGGCCTTTTCCGGGATTTCCGCCAGCACGGCCTTCAGCAGATGCCAGGCCTTGCCGACCGACTCGACTTCCACTCGTTCGCCCGGTGCATGGGCGCCACGGATATCCGGCCCGAACGACACCATGTCCAGCTTCGGATACTTGGCGGCGAGGATGCCGCACTCCAGGCCGGCATGGATCACCTTCACCTCGGCTTGGCCGCCGAATTCGCGGTCGTAGACCTTCTGGAACAGCGCCAGCAGCTTCGAATCCGGGTTGGGCGTCCAGCCGGGGTAGCCGCCTTCGGTTTCCACCTTGGCGCCGATCAGGCTGAACAGGTCGACGATCTCGGCCGTCAGGGCGCGGGTGCCGGAATCCAGCAGCGAGCGCAGCATGAAGTTGGTTTCGAAACGGCCATCCGCGATGCTGAGCACACCCAGGTTATTGGAGGTCTCCACCACGCCGGGCACCCGCTGGCTCATGCGCCGGACGCCGTGAGGCGCCGCATGCAGCGCGGCCAGGATGCGTTGCTGGTCGTGCTGCGCCATCACCTGTGTGGCCTCGGCCGGCGAGGACGACAGGGTGACGCCTTCATCGATGCCGGCCAGTTCGAAGCGCAGCAGCGCCTGGCTGGCTTCCAGCCAGGCATCGGTCCGATCCTGATCCGTAGCCGGGAACGACACCACTGCCATCGCCTCGCGCGCCAGCGCATTGCGCGCGGTACCGCCGTCGACCCGCGCGACCCGCAGATCGGTCTCGTTGCCCAGTTCGCGCAGCAGGCGGATCAGCAGCTTGATCGCGTTGCCGCGGCCCTGATGGATGTTGATGCCGGAATGGCCGCCGCGCAGCCCCTTCACCGTCAGGGTACGCACGACATGGCCGGCCGGAACCGGATCCACCTCGTAGTTTCGGTTGACGTTGACGTCGATACCGCCGGCGCAGCCCAGGTAGAACTCGCCCCAGTCCTCGGTATCGATATTGATTAGCAGGTCGCCTTCCAGCACGTCGCTGTCCAGGCCGAGCGCGCCGCCCATGCCGGCCTCTTCATCCAGCGTGAACAGCGCCTCGATCGGGCCGTGCGGCACGTCGTTCGATTCCAGCAGGGCCAGCGCCATGGCCACGCCGATACCGTTGTCGGCGCCAAGCGTGGTGTGCTCGGCCACCAGCCAGCCGTCCTTCAGCACCGGGCGAATCGGGTCCTTCAGGAAGTCATGGCCGGTGCCCGCGTTCTGCTGGCAGACCATGTCCAGATGGCCCTGCAGGATCACGCCACGGCGGTTTTCCATGCCAGTCTGTGCAGACTTGCGGATGATCAGGTTACCGACCGAGTCCAGCCGGGTGGTCAGGCCGCGCGCCTCGGCCCAGGCTTGCAGGTGGTCGCGCAGCGGTTGTTCATGTTTGGAAGGGCGGGGGATGTCGCACAGGGTCTTGAAGTGTTGCCAGACAGACTTTGGTTCCAGCTTGGAGAACGGCATGGGGGATTCTTGTTGGTAGACGAGGCTACGTATTTTTACGGATAAGCGGCGGCTTGTCGAATGACCGAAGACGAGCGGCGAGGGGGGGCTGACCCGTCCTCGTTGCTGCACTGGCAAGCCAAATGCCGGAATATTTCTATACTGAAATAAGGAAGATCGGAAAAGTTGCTTTTCGAGCAATTCATGCTCTATTTAAAACATTGAATATGTACTTTTTGTGACAAATGTGTCGGATTTATGACGGGATGGGTCGGAATGTCGATAGGAGGGGTGGAGTAAGGGGCGTTAAATCCAACATGCGGCTTCTATTTTCTGAGCCGCATGCCGGCCGGAACGGTCAGGTCGGCCGTGACCCGGACTGTACAGCAGGAACCCTGCCTATCAGGAACGGGCCTCACGAAAAGGGAGCGCGTATGCGCGGCCTCCCATGGGGAGACAAAAAACCGCCGCTGCGGGAGGAGGTACCCTCGAGTGCTCTGCCGGCAACCGGAATAACGCGCAACAGGAAGGACAATCAATGCTGGTGCTGATCAATCTGCTGGGGGCCGTAGCCCTGCTGCTTTGGGGCACGCACATGGTGCAGACCGGGGTCCTGCGGGCCTACGGTACCCAGTTGCGACGCCTGCTCGGCCAGTGCGTCCAGCGGCGGGTTAGCGCCTTTTTCGCCGGCCTGGGCGTCACCGCGCTGGTGCAGAGCGGCACCGCCACCACCCTGATGATCTCCGCCTTCGTGGTGCAGGGCCTGATCCAGACCCAGGCTGCGCTGACCGTGGTGCTGGGGGCCGACGTCGGTTCCAGCCTGATCGCCCAGGTGTTCTCGGTGAAGGCGGTGTGGCTGTCGCCCGCGCTGCTGCTGATCGGCGTGGTGCTGTTCCGTTCGGACCGTTCGCCGTCGCTGCGCAACCTGGGGCGCGCGGGCATCGGCCTGGGCTTGATGATCCTGGCGCTGCAACTGATCGGGCAGGCGATGCTGCCGATCACCCGTTCCGAAGGCGTGCGGGTGATCTTCGAATCGCTGACCGGCGACATCGTGCTCGACGTATTGTTCGCCGCACTGCTGACCTTCATTGCGCATTCCAGCCTGGCGATCATCCTGCTGATCGTGTCCCTGGTAGATAGCCACACGCTGTCGCCGCTGCTTGGGCTGGCGCTGGTGCTGGGTGCCAATATCGGCAGCGCGCTGTCGCCGCTGCTGTCCGGCATGGGCGCTGGCAACGAGGGGCGGCGGGTGCCACTGTCCAACCTGGTGTTCAAGGTGATCGGCTGTCTGCTGGTCAGCCCTTTCCTGTCGCACATCCATGGTTGGCTGACCATGCTGGATGCCGACCCGGCCCGGCAAATCCTGCATTTCCATACCGCCTTCAACCTGGCGGTGGCGCTGGTGTTCATGCCCTGGACCGGCAAGGTCGCGCGGCTGGCAGAGCGCCTGCTGCCCGCCAGGGCGGACGATGGTGGCATCGCGCAGCCTCGCCACCTCGACATGACGGTGATCGAGACGCCGGAAGTTGCCGTGTCCTGCGCCGCCCGCGAGGCGTTGCGCATCGGCGACCTGATCGACGAGATGCTGCGCGGCTCGATGGCGGTGCTGTGCGACAACGACGAGAAGCAGGTTCGGCCGGTCGAGCAGATGGAAGACAACGTCGACCGGCTGTACAAATCCATCAAGCTCTACTTGGCCCGCATCAACCGCGAGGAGCTCTCGCCGGCCGAGAACCAGCGTTGGGCGGACATCATCGCGCTGACCATCAACCTGGAACACATCGGCGACATCATCGACAAGAACCTGCTGGACCTCGGCAAGCGCAAGCTGCGCGGCCAACTGAGCTTCTCCGAGACCGGTAACGAGGAAATCCGCGAGATGCACATGCGGGTGATCCACAACCTGCGGCTGGGCCTGAACCTGTTTATGCATCCGGACCCGAAGGGTGCGCAGCGGCTGATCGCCGAGAAATACAAGCTGAACGAGCTGGAGCGGCAGTACGCCGATAGCCATCTGCGGCGCCTGGCCGAGAACAAGCTGGAAAGCGTGGAAACCAGCGCGCTGCACCTGGATGCCATCCGCGACCTGCGGCGCATCAATTCGCATGTCTGTTCGCTGGCCTATCCGATCCTCGACGCCGCCGGCATGCTGGTGAAGAGCCGGGTGCGCCGTCGGCCCGGCGACGTGCCGGCCGCGACCGGGCGCCCCGCCCACTGAAGCCATCGGCTACAAGCCGAGCTTCGTCAACAGGTCTCCCATCCGGCACATCGCATGCGTGGCGGCAAACCGCCGCGCATGCTGCCCGCAAGCGGCTACTCGTGCCATCTCCACCTCCAGTTCACCGTCTACCAACCTTGGCATCAGCGCCAGCTGCTGCGCCGCGGCGGCACGCGCCACCCTGTGCTGTTCCACCAGAATCGGCAGCAGCACCAGGGGTTTGCCGGCCGAGACGAACTGCGCGACCGTGCCGATACCGGCATGGCAAAGCGCGAAGTCTGCTTCTGCCATTGCCTGGGCCATCGACAACGGTTCCTGGCTGCAGAACACCCGCCCGGTCCGTGTCAGCGCCGCCAGTGCATCGTCCGGCCAACCTGGCAGGTAGGCCGCAATCCGGCAACCGTGGCGTACGCACAAGTCCAGCAGCGAGCGACTGTGTGGATGGCGCGGTTTCAGATAGGCAAACACGCGAGGTCCATCCTCCGCCGGCCAGTGCAGCGGCGCGCCCGGCATGTCGGTGAACAGCGGCCCCAGATGGCGCTCCGGTTGATGGGCGCCAAAGTGATTCAGCTCCGGCTAGTTCAGCCACCAGGTTTCGTCCTGAAACAAGCTGGCAAAGCCCGGTAACGGGGTATGGCCGAGCGTTTGCAGCACCGCGTTGACCGTGTTCAGCACGGTGCGCTCCTGCCGTTGCAACTCGGCCTCCACATAGGGCTCGCCAGGCCGTAGCGGGGAGAGCGGGTCGCGCAGCGGAGGGTAGAAGAAGCCGCTGTCCAGCACCGCGCGAGGGATATCAAGTGTCCGGGCCGCAAGGCAAGCGGTGGGTGCGGCGTCGCCGATCAGCAGGTCGGGCTGCAGCGCTTCCAACTGCGATCGCCATGCTGTGAGCAGGCCATGCAGCTCAGTCGGCGACGCATAGCCGCAATGCCGCAGGATTGCGGCATGGTTGGCGGGGCGCATCGTGCCGGTCGGGCGAGGGGTGATGGGGGCGGCTTGCCATGCGATGCCGTGCAGAGTCAGCAGCCGCTCGGCATGGCGGGTGTCAGACAATAGCGCCGATACCCGGTGGCCCTTTGCGATCAGCGCCCGGCCGATGGCGGCGGTCCGGCTGATGTGGCCGAGGTCTGCCCCCAGTTCCCAGGCGAGCACGACATGGCGGTGATTCACAGGCGGCCCCAGTGGCGGGCAACAGCGGAACAGACGACAAGGGGCAGCACGGCGGCGGGAGAACTCGGCAAGGTCACGGGCTCCATCTTGGCACAAGCGGCAGGCTGTCGCCTGTTACGGATGTGGCTGGTGCGTCGACTACCTTGCGAAGAGGCATGCCGGGAGAGGATTCAGGTGTTCCTGCGGCACGTTGCAACGCTTCTGTGCACATGGCGAAGCCCGACTTCGCGACATGGAAGCGTCGCTCGGTCGGGCTTCGTTCGGTCAATCCAGACGACGGATTCACCGGAGGGGGCCGCAATCTCGGAACGTGGCCAGGCCGGCTCTCGATAGGGGCGGCGGTGGCCACAAACGGTACATCAACCGTGATAGGCATCCTTGGCACGCTTGTACGCTTCGTTTGCGTCACGCATGCAGATTTCCTTCTCGAACTGGCTCATGTTGTTGCAAGCCAGTTTGGTGGTGATGTAGTCGTTGACCGCTTGCTGGAAGGCGGGATCGCGGCTGTCGGTCGTCGGCGTGTTGCCGGCAAAGGCCGGAGCGGCCAACAACAGCCCGGAAACCAGGGTCATGGCGAGTCGGGTCATGTCATCTGCGGCGGTGTGTGCTGTGCCGGCAGTTCCGGGGGGCACACGTCCGCAATGGTTGGCAGGACCAACGAGTCCATTGTCCTCGCGTTCTGTCATGGAGATAAGGCGCCGAAACTGGACTTCACCGTTCCGGAAATGGGACAAATTATGTTGTTGGACTACAAATGACTATCCCCGCCGGGGGGCGGGGATAGATGGCAAGACAGGCACGTTTTGCGATTAGGCAAACTGTGCCGCTGCGTAGGTGGTTCCCCTGATTTCACCGCTCGTTTTTTTTCTGCGTGCAATCAACACCCCTACCAGGCCCAGCCCGCCCAACATGGCGGCCCAGGTTTCCGGCTCCGGTACCGGCGTGGGGCTACCCAGCAAGGAACCGGTCGCGCTCAATGCATATGCTGCACCACGCGAGCCAAGGGCCGTGCCGGACACCACTAGGCGGAAATTGCCCGGATCGAAGTCCCCATGACGCTGGACGCGGTTGTTGAAGTGCCCGGAAGACACCAGGTCACTGCCGTCGTACAGACTGTAATTGTACGAACCATCGAGTCGGGGACCAGACCCACCGATACCCGGGATGCGAATGTCCGTCAGCGACCAGAACAGCCGCGTCGGTTCGGACAGCAGGAACAGGAAGGTATCGGTAAAGGTGCTTCCCGCGGAATGGCGCTCCACCGTCAGCGTGTTGTCGCCGGACAGGTCGCCGAGATTGACGGTTCTTGCCTGGGCAGCCCCGACCGCCAGCGCGGGCAGGACCAGAACGGGTAACAGTTTATGAACCCACTTCACTGTGGATCTCCTCAGGTTAAGAGTGTCGAAGACACGATAGGGACCAGATGCACAGACCGGAAGTCCAGACACACAGCGGGCAACCCTGCCGGTAACTTGATAACCGGTCAGTACGTGCTCTAGGACGGGAAGGTTCTTATCTGGTTCGCTATGTTGTTGAATATGTGTGTATCTTCAGACAAACGGTGAAGGTTTTACCGATTTCTCCGTAAGCGGGCTCATGTTTTTGTCATTGATTCCGCCGCCCCGGAATGTACTGAAAATCGCGGCAATCGGATTGGGGGAGAGGGGCGTCGTCAGGCGTATTTGGCGGCCAGCTTTTGCAGTGTCGCCATGCCGCGGAAGGTGGTTTTCACCTTCAGGCGTCGTTCGAAGAGCGCGTTGGAGAAGGTGGATTCGCTCTGCTTCTTCCAGCACAGCCAGTAGAC
This sequence comes from uncultured Neisseriales bacterium, assembly GCA_966211475.1. Lineage (GTDB taxonomy): Bacteria > Pseudomonadota > Gammaproteobacteria > Burkholderiales > Leeiaceae > Leeia. The sequence continues at coordinate 3,443 of CBIHQA010000022.1, read as the reverse complement.
GTCCCGCCCATGCACATGAAAATCGTCGATATCGGTGCGAAGGGACATCAAGGAGTGGAGGTTTTCATCGGACAGGGGCTCCGCCAGCAGGGCAACGTTCAGTGCGACTGCCGTGGCCATCGCCTCATCGTCGAACGGTTTATGCCGCACCAGCGATTGCAATTGCGAAGGCGTGCGCAGGAAGGTGGCGACCTCGTAGCCCAGGGCAGCGCGCAGTGCGACCTCGATCTGCGTTTGCAACGTTTGGGCATCGTCGCTGTCCGCCTCGAACACCACATTGCCGCTGGCAATATAGGTTTCCACCTGCGCGAACCCCATCTCCTCGAACAGGCTGCGCAGCTGTGCCATGGGAACGTTGCGGCCACCGACGTTGATGGCGCGAAGAAAGGCGAAGAACATCGACACAGGGAGGACTCCGGTAGGCCGGCCCGTCGGATGGGCCGGCGTCAGGTTACCAGTCCTGGTGACCTGACGCGCCGAAGCGATGCGTGGAAATTGCTTTTAAACGGGCGACGCAGCCATGACCGGAGGGCATCTCCAGTGTGAGGGAGCCTCCTGCCCCGAGGAACGCCGTTGTTTCTGCGCTGACCGCGCCCCGGCGATGGAGGCTCGCCGGGTTTAAAGCAAGCGTCTCAGGTGGCGCCCAAGGTTTCCTGGGCTTTCAGGTATTCCTGGATGATCGGAGACTTCATGTCCTCCGGATTCTTCAGCGCCCAGAGCTTCTCCCGAAGTCCGGTCACGATCAGGTGAACCAGGGCTGCTTCGATCGCGTCCTGCACGCAGAGTTGCACCGGCTCGTTGCGGGTGTAGCCAGCCTCGTACTCCAGCAATTCCTTGAAGCGGATGAAGCGGTAGACATCGCTGTCCATCTTCTTCGAATACACCGTCTTGGTGGTGTTAACGCTGGCCAGCACGCGGCCGGTGCGGGTATCCACTGCCCGCAGGTTTACCGTCACCTGGTCGGTGCGATATTGGTCGGAGACACCCGCGCCGAAGTAGCGAAGCCCGAAGCCGCCAGTCCGCACGTCGGTCTCGTAGGACACGATGCCGCCTTCGAGCAGGATACCGGCGGGGGTGAGGTCCGGCAGGTTGCTGTTGGTCTTGTCCTGCTCGCCACCGCCCCGCACGATGCGGCGCTCCGTCAGCAGGTTCTGCAAGCCTTCGCGCTCCACCGGCAGGAACCAGTGCGAATCCAGCATCGCCTTGGTCAGCATGGCTCCCGCACCTTGAGTGACGGCGGTGGAGTAGGCGCTGTCGGGGGCCGCTTTGTACTGGCCTGTCATGTCGCGGAAGCCATAGACGCTGGCGACAATGCGGCCCTGCGGTTCGGGCAGGCGAACCAGGTCGCGCAGGGTCGGCGTGGCCGGGGTGAGTTGCGCCCGGTCGTAGGGGGTCATCGGCTGAGTGCGGTTGAGGTCGGCGACGGTGCAGCCGGCCAGCGACAGGGCCAGGACGAGCCATAGCGTGATTCGGATAACGAAATTCATTGCCTGGATTCCGGCGTGAGCGGTTAGCTGGTGACTTCGAAGGTGGTGGAAGTGCCGGTGTTTTTGTCGAACGTGGTGATCTGCAGCACCCCGCCACCCATGTCGACAACCGTGATGGTGAAGTCCTTGGTGTCGTATGTACCGGGCTTCAGATCCCCATTGCTGTCGACCATGGACCCAGCGAGCACGGACGCCACGCGGCTTAGCAAGGCACGCTGCAGCATGTCGTTGAATTGCTCCATCGGGCTCTTGCTGCTGGGGTCGTTGGGATCCTTGGTCTTGTTTTGCGCTTGGGCGCTGCCCTGCAGCCAGGAGCCGTTGGACGGGTTGCCCCCGAAGGAGGGGTTGACCGGTACGTACACAATCGGAGAGGCCGACGCGGATACGCTGAGGATGACCAGCAATAGGCTCGCCAGGTGGCGTGTCTTCTTATTCATAAGAGCTCTCGAGGCAAACGACCGCGGTGGTCGCGGCCGGTGGCCAGCTAATTCATCAGCTTTTGCAGGTTGTTTCCCAGCAACCGGCTAGCGACGAGGTCAGCCGCGTCCCGGGCCAGACGGTCCAGCAGCAGCGGATCCTTGGGCGGCAGCGATTGCGCGAACAGTTGGCGGGGGCCGACGGTGATGCGTACCTGACGGCTCGCCTTGGGCCCGTAGGATTCCGCGACCGTCATGTCGACCGGCAAGTTATTCGGCTGCAGTGCCCATGCCTTGGAAAAGGTTTCAAAGAAGCGTTGCCCCAGCGCGGACTGGCATTGGCACAGCAACATGCCTGACTGGTCGAACGGCATGTCGCGCGAAACGGGCATGTCCTTGTCCGGGCCGAGATCCGCGGCGGCGGCAGTCAGTGCGAGGAGGCCGACAACGATGCCGCCGATTGTGGCGGACTTCAGCTTATGCACGGCTCCACCTTCCGGTTCAGCAGCTCTTCTACGCTGTGTCGCCCTAGCCAGGCCAGCCGGCTCTTCATCCAGTTGGCGGCTTGCAAACGGCTCTTCAGGCCCAGCTTCTTGTAGATTTTGTAGAGGTGGGTCTTGACCGTGTGCTCGCTGATGTTCAGCGCGGCGGCGATCTGCTGGTTGGAATGCCCCTGTGCGAGGAAGGCTACGACTTGCCGTTCGCGGTCGGTCAGCGTGTCCGGGGTATCCGGCGCGGCTTCCGGGGTGCCGCGTGACAGCTCCAGATGGGCCGTCAACAACCGACGGGACAGCCAGTATTCGCCGGAGATGGCCATCTTGAGGCCCTTCACCAGCGTTGGGTAGGCGACATCGGGAGAAAAGGTGGCCACTAGGCGCGCTGCTTGCAGCAGCCGCACCAGCCAGCTATCGGGGGCACTGCAGTTCAGCAGTGCGATGCCGGGCGAGCCCGGGTTGCTGCCGAGGTCCAGGACGAATTCCCGGAGCGATGCCAGCTCGATGCCCTGACAATCAAGCACGCACAGCACCGGATCAGCCTCTGCATGCCGGCCTGCTTCACGGACGGATTCCACGATGCAGACGTCACCGGGCAGGTCGGACAAAAGCCGTTCTGCTAGCAAGGCATTCTGCAAATTGCACTTTCCGATCAGCAAGACGCGTGAATACATGCAACCCTCTTATCGTTGTATCGGGCTGGCCAGAACGGCCGGACGGAACTGGCCATTCTATCGCTGTGCTGCGTGTATCGCCAAATACACAGGACAAAGGCGCCGTAAGGCGCCTTTGTCCTGCTGGCAGCGTACCGATCAGTTCTGGCTGATCGAGGCAACGTTGAAGTTGCCGTTCTGGTTGACGCTGGCGTTGTTGTAGTAGCCGGTCTGCTCGACGTAGGCGCTGTTGTTGTTGCCGTTCTGGGCAACGTTGGCGCTCAGGTCGTAGCCGTCGTGCTGGTTGATGTTGGCGTTGTTGTAGTCGCCGTTTTGCTGGACGCCGCCGCGGGTGCGGTTGTCATAGGCGTAGCTGTAGCTGTAGCTGCCCCA
>CBIHQA010000021.1:0-18361 GCA_966211475.1 uncultured Neisseriales bacterium | reverse complement strand
GCGGATGAACTCGCGGTCCTTGTAGCCGTTGCAGACGATGGTGCCGCCCTTGGGCGACATCGCCAGCACCGCCATCAGCTCCGGCTTGGAGCCCGCCTCCAGGCCGATCGACACATCCTGGGTGTCGATGATGCTCTCGACCACCGCCTCCTGCTGGTTGACCTTGATCGGGTAGAGCGCGGTGTAGCGGTTGCCGTATTCCAGCTTGGCGATGTTGTCGTCGAACGCCTTGGTCAGCTGACGCACCCGGTCCTGCAGGATGTCGGGGAAACGCACGATCATCGGCAGCGCCACGCCAGCCTGCCGGAGCTGCCCGACCAGCTTGTGCAGATCAATGGACGTCGTACCCGACCCATGCGGGCGTACCTCGACGCACCCGGCATCGTTGATGTCGAAGTAGCCGGCACCCCAATGCCGGATGCCGTACACGCTGCGGCTGTCTGCCACGGACCAGGTCATTCCCGTTGTCCTTCTTGTCTGCGGCCGCGATACGGCCTGGGTGATCGTCCCACCCACGGGTCGGGGGTGGGGCGCTTCTCGCATGGTAGTCCGAATTTTTGAAGGCGCGATTGTAGCCAGTTCGATATTGCAGGGGTACGAAATGTTCATGCGGTTCAAACTGTTGGCGCATTTTCGCAAATCGGTCAGCGGCACCTCCGCCACCACAAAAGCAAACGCGCCGGCTCGCAGGCCGGCGCGTTGCTGGGAGCGTGCCTCGATCAGTGCTTGACGGTAGGCGCTTCCGTCGCTGCAACCGGCTGCGTAGCAGCCGCCGTCGGCGCACACACCATCTGCCGCAGCTCGCGGCGCAGGATCTTGCCGACGTTGGTTTTCGGCAGTTCGGTCATGAAGCGCACCCGCCGCGGCATCTTGTAGCCGGTAAGCGACTGGCGGGCGAACTGGATCACCTGTTCCTCGGTGAGGTTCGGGTCTTTCTTTACGATGCAGACCATCACGATCTCGCCGGAGTGCTCGTCCGGCGCCCCCACCGCAGCGACCTCCAGGATGCCCGGCATCAGCGCCAGCACGTCCTCGATCTCGTTCGGGTACACATTGAAGCCGGACACCAGAATCATGTCCTTCTTGCGGTCGACAATCTTCAGGTAACCATCCTGATTGATGGTCGCCACGTCGCCGGTGGCCAGGAAGCCATCCGCGCCCAACACCTTGGCGGTCTCGTCGGGGCGGTTCCAGTAGCCCTTCATCACCTGCGGGCCGCGAATACACAGCTCGCCCGGGGTATCGAAACCGACCGCGTTGCCCTGGTCGTCGCGCAGCTCAATCTCCGTCGACGGAATCGGCAGGCCGATGAAACCGTTGTAGGCGGTCAGGTTCAGCGGATTGATCACCGCGGCCGGCGAGGTCTCGGTCAGGCCATAAGCCTCGACCAACGCAACGCCGGTGATCTCCTTCCAGCGCTCGGCCACCGCCTTCTGCACCGCCATGCCGCCGCCCAGGGTCAGGTGCAGGTGGCTGAAGTCGACGGTCGGGAAATCCGGATGGTTGGCCAAAGCATTGAACAGGGTGTTCACGCCAGTAAAGGCGGTGAACTTGTGCTGCTTCAGCTCCTTGATCAGGCCGGCGATGTCGCGCGGATTGGTGATCAGCACATTGCAGCCGCCCAGCCGCATGAAGGTCAGGCAGTTCGCGGTGAGCGAAAAGATGTGGTACAGCGGCAGCGCGGTGATGATCACCTCGTAGCCGGGCTTGGCATTCTGGCCGATCCAGGTGGAAGCCTGCAGCAGGTTGGCCACGATGTTGCGGTGTGTCAGCATCGCGCCCTTGGCAACGCCGGTGGTCCCGCCGGTGTATTGCAGATAGGCCAGGTCGTCGTGCGTCAGGCTGGCCGGCGTGAAGGTCATCCGGGCGCCCTGCTTCAACACGTCGTTGAAGCGATGGTGGCCCGGCAGCTCCCAGGCCGGCACCATCTTCTTCACGTGCTTGACCACCATATTGACGATCAGCGACTTCGGGAATGGCAGCATGTCGCCCAGCGCGGTGACGATCACGTTCTTCACGCGGGTCGACTTCATCACCGCCTGCAGCGTCTTGCAGAAGTTTTCGACGATGACGATGGTCTCGGCGCCGGCGTCGTTGAGCTGGTGTTCCAGCTCGCGCGGCGTATACAACGGATTGACGTTGACCGCCGTCAGCCCCGCCCGCAGGATCCCGTACATCGCAACCGGGTACTGCAGCGCGTTCGGCATCATGATGGCGACGCGATCGCCCTTCTTCAGCCCCAACCCCTGCTGCAGGTAGGCCGCAAAGCGCGCGGACAATACGTCCAGCTCGCCATAGGTGATCTGCTTGCCCATGTGGTAGAAGGCCGGCCGGTCACGGAACCGCTGCACCGACTGGTCGAACAGGTCAGCCAGCGAGCTGAACTCGTTGACGTCGATCTCCGCCGGCACACCCGGCGGGTAATGCTTCAGCCAAACCTTATCCACGCATCTCTCCGTCTTTTCTCGAACGCTGGCGCGCCGGTTTGCACGACCCGGACTCTCATTATATGGCGACGGAATCGCCGCTCCGGATTATTGACCGGACCGTCCGTCGATACCAGCAGGCCGTGCAACTCTAATGGATTTTACGAATTGTGAAAAGACGTTCACTTTTGAAGAACACTGGCCTGCCGGCCACTGCCCGGCACGATGTCCGGCCACAGCGCATCGAACGCCGCCAACGCCTCGTCCGGCGAAATATCGGCCACGTTCTGGCTCGGCTTCTGCAACAGCTGGTACGGCACGCCCCAGGGATGCCAGACGGTGGCATCCGAATTGCCAAAGAAACAGACGATGGGCTTGCCCAGCCCTGCCGCCACATGCATCGCGCCGCCATCGCTGCAGACCATCGCGTCGCACACCGACAGACCGCCGATCAGTTCTTCCAACTGGTGGGTTGGATAGGCCAGCACCGGCAGATCGGTCAAGGCCGCCATGATCTCGGCCGCCTTGCGGTCGTCGCCTGGATGCAGCGGGTTATGTTCGTCGCCGGGCGACCAGAACAGCAGGAAGCGGGCACCGTGCCGCTGGTGCAGCGCCCGCATCAGCGCGATGAAGTGGGCGGCCGACCAGCGTTGTGGCACTTTACGGGCGCTGATGTGGATGGCCACCAGCAAGGGCGCATCCGCCATGCCGGCCTGCCGGACCATAGCCAGCGCGGCCCGGGATGCATCAGGCGAAGACTGCAGGCGCAACGGCGGCATCTCTCGGCCGGCGTCGAGCGCGATCGACAGCGCGGCCAGTTCCTCGACCAAGTGCAGTCCGTCCGGCTCGTGGTAGGCCACCGGCCAGTCAATGGCCTCGCCACCTGGCTTGCCCGTTTCCACGAAGCCCAGGATATGGCGTGCGCCAACCTGTCGCGCAAGCGACAGCGGACGCGCCGTCTGCCGGGTGCTGGCGATGACCGCCACATCGTAGCAGGTGCGGCGTAGCGACCACATCAGCCGAATGCGGCGCCAATAGACGCCCAGCACGCTCTCGCCCGCGTCGCGGTGCTTCGCCTTCTTGTAGGCGAACACGTGATCCACGTCCGGATTGTGCTTCAGCACCGGCTCGTTGTAGCTGTTGACCAGCGCATCGATGCGGGCTTGCGGATACCGGGCCCGCAGCGCCCGGATCAGCGGTGTGGTGCAGACCAAGTCGCCGATGTTGTCACGGCGGATGATCAGGATGGAAGGCGAGGCAGGCAGCGGATAAGACGTCATTCCTGATGTTCCCGGGCTAGCTGGTGCGCGCTGCCGATCATCAGGCCCAGCATCAGCCAGAATGCGTACAGCACTGATTGGTCCATGAAATCGTCCGTCATGCCCTTGAGCAGGGCTGCTGCCAGCAGCAGTATTCCGCCGTTTGCCCAGGATCGCCCGGCACCGGACCGCGCTCGCCAGCAAATCGCCAGCAACATCCCCCAGAGCCATCCCCACAGCAATAACCCCACAAGGCCTTGCTGCAGTAGTACGTTTAGGACCATGTTATGTCCGTGGCCCAGCAGATTGTCACCATCGACACGCTCAAGTGCCATTTTCTCCGTAGCAGACAAGGTCTTGACCAGTAGAGGCTTGCCAGTTCCCCAACCATACAACGGGCGTTGTTCAGCATGACTCAACCAGATCTGCCAGCCCGCCAAACGAGGATCGCTGGAGCTATGCTTGACGATTTCATCGGTACTACCGAAGCGGGCGATGATCGAAATAGACATTCCGAGAAAAACGATCCCCACTAGCGCAAGGATGACTCCTTTACGAGATCCCCTCCCCCTTTTTTCCAGGAGTTCGGCCAAAACCAGCACACAAAGTAATGCAAGCCAAACCATGCGGTTATACGACAAAGCCGCAACCACCAGAATCGCTACCCCTCCAATCGCCGACGTTACCGGCGTCATCCGTTGGTACTGCCACAACAAAGGAACCGAAAATAGTGCAAGTGAACTGGCAATGCCCGGACCAGGGTAGGCAGCAGCGAGTTGCGGCATGTTATCGGAGAAAGGAAGACGTGCAAAAATACTGACAAGCATCAACCCAGCTAACGCGGCAGTTAGCACAGCACCTCCATATTGCCTGACCCGAGGCGAAGCACTAAGTCGATAGCCGGAATACCAAAGCAGCGGCGCAAACCAAAAGTCCCTAAGCGCGATCTGGAATGCCACCTTCGGTTCAGCCGACCATGTAGCGGCAAGGGACGCCCATAACGCAACAGCCAGCACAGCGAACCACGGGGGGCTGATCAGCAGCGCGCGCTCCCTTCGAAAGCTCGCGATGACAGTGAGCAGCAGTAGTAAGTCCCTCAATCCGCTGACATGAGCAAAATGTAGGGTGAACCAAAGCAAGCAGGTAAGCCAGATCAACAGCGGAGGGTCGACGTGAAATCGCTCGATCATTTCGAGTTCTTTGAATGTTATTTATACAGATGCCAGCGTGGCCATTGCTTCATCTACTACAGGCCGGAGTCGCTGTACCAAGGCGGGCAAGGTGAAACGTTTAAGGTGCTCGTGCTCCTTAGCGGGATCAAGCGTCGGGAGCTTTTTTGCGATCAAATCTTCCAGCAGCGACGCAAAAGCCGCCCCTCCATCATAGCGTGGGTCCGCATATAGCCAGCCCGTCCTTCCATGAGCGACGGTTTCAATGAAAGGTGGTGCATCGACGGCCAGCACTGGCGTTCCTGCCGCTTGCGCCTCGATAACGTTCAAGCCTAGCGCTTCTTTTTCCGGCAAGCCTGTAAGGAGATAATCCAGTTGGCGATAGACCATTGCAACATCGCGCTGATGACCCCACCATCGGACTTGTTTGCCCAGCGGTTTTAGGGCTGCCGACAAATCTCTGACAGACGCATATCCTCCGCTCCCAAATATCTCCAGATTGACGAGGGGAAAGCGCGCCAATACAGGGGAAATTGCCTCAAACAACGCGGGAAACTGTTTGATGGGAGCAAGCCTGGACACTATCCCCAGCGTTAGACCCGCACGCCGCGTAAAGGTCCGCCGTGGTGAAATCATTCGAACACCGGGCCAGACCCAACTCAATATCCGGTCGCGCCCCTTGCGGAGATCCCACGCGTAGCGGGAGCCGGCGATCAACGGTGTGGGAGTTCTTGCACGAAGCTGCAGGTCGGCAATGCCGTACAAAGGTTCCGAATAGACCTGCCGCAGACCGGCCCCAATGAGCCCTTCAATCACATAGTCTGAGACGCCGTACAAACGATGGTACGGCGCATAAGCACTAGAATCTCGCTGATAGCGCGGCATATGAACCATGGCAGTAAGCAGATGCCGCGGAGCTAACTCTTGCGCCACCTCTGGCGCTAACGCACCGTGCGTCCAGACCCAGGCTCTGTCGGAGGGCAAATAGCGAGGGAGCGCTCTTTCATTGGGGACCGACACAAGCTCTACACCTTTCGGCAGGAGGCGTTGCCAGAAACTTGCCTTCTGATGAACCTAGAGACGGGTAATAATACCCAGCCCCGATAACGCATCCGCCAAACTGGCGGTATACATCTCGGCGCCGCCGAATTCCTGATGAAGATTAACCTGGTGACAATACATGACAACTTGGCTTCAGGGAGACCCGTGCCGCAAGAAAGGCAGCCAGAAACATGAACTGCTCCAACATATGATCGCGCAGTGTGCTGTCCACCAGTGAACGAGAGAAAAAACCGGTAATCACAAATGTCAGCATCAGTCCCTCAATATGCTGACCATCCACATACGCTAACCAACCGAACCGGGCTGTGACATACATGGCGGCGAACCACAGTAAAACTCCCGGCACGCCAATACCGATAAGCCAGTCCAGCACCCCACTGTGGCTATGCCCCACTGTCACGTGGTCACCGTACTCCAGTCGTAATGCATGCCCAAACGCATTACGCCCAAACCCGATACCCAAAGGATGTCGCATGGATGTCTTCATTCCCTCTTTAATCCAAGCGATTCGCAGATAAGCGGATGCCTCCGCCGATCTGCCATCAGGCAGCTTAGGGAGCTGAACGCCGGAACCCAACCAAGCCTTGGAAGAATCGGTATCCAAGGCAACCGGTATCGTTTCCTGAAATTGCTGCCAGCGAGTATCGGATCGAACTGCCAAGAAGGAAAATCCGGACAGACCGACAAGACACAACGTCACGCTTATCCAAACAGAGCGACAGGACCGACTCTGCCGGGCAGTAACAAAGATTGCGAGCAGTGAAACACCAATCAGCCCTATGGTTCCATTCCGTGTGCGCAAAACGTACGTAGATGTCAGGACAAGTAGCACAAGCAAACCAAGACCGACGGACCCAATCGGCAAAACGGAAGGGAAGCGCCTACGCCGACCGAGAACCTCGGCCATAAGCAACACGAACAGCGTGTTTGTCACATAGCTGAGACTAGTTCGGTTCGATGTAAGCCAAGTGTCCTCCCAAATGGACCCATGTGTTGCAGCCCAAACGGCCTTCAGCAGGAGCATGCTCAGCATGACCGACATGCCTCCTATGACGGCCTTTAACATCCTGCATGATCCAGAGGAGGCGTCCTCCGTGGCAACAAATACCCCCAGAAATCCGCATAACAATGCGCCAGGCCATTCCCCAAGGAATTCATGCCACGACCAAGAAGGGTCGATCGCAACGAAAACCGTTGACATCAGTATCCAGAAGGTGAGGGCCGCCAACAGCAAGATCGGCCACTTGAGCATTTGCCAGTCAACACCACGCCACGATGGCCATATGCATATCAGCAATGCCACTTCGATCAGGTTCCGCAATGCCGCGGTATGGGGCAAAGGCCACACGACAATCAGCCCAAATACCAGCAAAGCAGGCAAGGTGCGCATATGTCGTGAATAAAGAGTCGCTATTTCGCCCACTTCGCACAATGCTCCAGATAGCGTCCGATGCTGTAGTCGGCCCGGAACCGCTCCAGAAGCGGCTCGTCGATGGTCGGATAGCGCTCCAGCGCGGCGGCGATATTGCGGGCCAGTGTGTCTGCATCCCCCACCGGGGACAGGAAGCGGGCGAAGTCGCCGGTCAGGATCTCGCTAGGCCCGGTCGGGCAGTCGGTGCTGACCACCGGGGTGCCGAGGATCAACGACTCGATCAGCACGGTGGGCAGCCCTTCGCTGTCCGAGGACATGGCAAACAGGCGTGCGTGCTTCATCCACGGATAGGGGTTCTTCCGGAAGCCAGGGATGATCACCTTGTCGCGGATTCCGAGCTGGTCGATCAGCGCTTCCATGTCGGCGAGCCAGCGATGGTCCGATTCGGTGTACACCCCGCCCAACAGCACCAGCTTGTAGGGAACGTCAAGGCTGGCGTAGGCGCGCAACAGCACATCCTGCCGCTTTCGGTTCTCGAACTTGGCGGCGTACAGGATATAGGGCTCGGCCGGCAGATCCGCCGGCTCCTCGGCCCGCTCGCGCAGGCGGTCGAAATCGAAGGGGTTGTAGATGGTGGTGATCGAGCGCGGCTTGATGCCCACCTGCTCGACGATCTCCCGCTGCAACGCTTCCGAGACCGTCACGATATGCCGGCCGCTGTAGATCCGGCGGAACTTGCCCGTCCAGCGCAGCCGGCGCACCGCCCGCTTCCAGGCGGAACGGTGGGCGATCTTGTGCTCGAGGTAGACCTTCATCGAGTTGCGGTAACGGATGAAGACGTTCGGCAGCCCGGCCATCAGCGACAGGCGGTCCATGTCTTCCGCATTGGAGGTGAAGAAGTCGAAGCGCTTGCCGTCGGCTTCCAGGCCGGCCACCAGCGCCTTGAGACGGGCCGCCAGCCTGCGCTTGTTCAGCCAGCGGCCGCGTGCCAGCGTGCCGTCTTCCGACAGCGCGTGGACCTGGTAGGCAGCCCCCGTCACCACGTGTTCGACCTCGTTCTTGACGATGATCACGTGAACATCATGGCCAAGCGCACTGAATTTCTCGGCGAAGTTCAGCACCACGCGCTCCGCTCCTCCGCCGATGAGGGAGTCGATCAGGAGACCGATGCGTTTTTGACTCATGTGTTTTCCATGTCTTGATGAGGCAGGGCAGCCGCACGCAGCTGCGTCAAGCTCTCGGCCAACAGCAGCAGTTGCAGCAGCAGTTCCGCCCACGACTCGTCAGTCCGGTAGGCGGCGACCACCGCCTCCAGGGCGGCCCGATCGAAGTGGCCGGGCACGGCGTTTGTCAGTTGCGTGGGCAGCACCGTCACCCGCTCGACCAGATCCTCGCGCAGCCATTGCTTGAGGGGAGGGTTGAATCCGCGCTTCTTCAGCGACCGGATGCCCAGCGAGGCGACCGGCTCGAGCGCCGGATCGAGGAAGCCCTTGGCTGGATCGGTGAAGCGCTCGGCTGCCGGCAGCGCCAGCACGTGCTGGTAGAACACATGGTCCAGCAGCGGTGCCCGGGCCTCCAGGCCGTGGGCCATGGTGGTGAGGTCGGCCTTGCGCAGGATGTATTCCGGCAGGTAGTTGTGGCGGTCAAGCTCCAGCAGCGCGGTGGCCGGATCGGCGGACAATTCTCCCTCGCGCCGCCAGTAGGTGTCGGCAACTGCGATGCCTGGTTGCAGCACCGCCCGCTGCAAGGGATTGAAGCCGGAGAAGCGCAGCGCATAGGCATCCGACCAGCGCATCGCCAGTTCCAGCCGCCACTTGGCGCCGCCACGGCGGGCAAGCGTCGCGGCCGGCCGGAGCGCCTGGATCGATACTCCGCGCCGCCAGGCGCTGGACAGGTGCTTGCGGTAGCGCTTGTAGCCGGCGAATAGCTCGTCGCCGCCGTCGCCGCCAAGCACAACCTTCACATGCTGGGTGGTCTCGCGGGCCAGGTACCAGGTCGGGATGCTCGACGGGTCGGCGAACGGCTCGTCGAGGTCGGCCACCAAGGTATCGAAGTCGTCGCGGATGCGGCTGGGGATGACGATCTGACGGTGCGGCAGACCCAGCTTGGCTGCAATGTCGGCAGCGATGTCGCCTTCGTTCAGGTCGCTGCCCGGGAAAGCGGCGGTGAAGGTCTCGATATTGCGGTAACCCAGGGTCGACAGCCGGCAGGCGATCGCCGTGGAGTCGATCCCGGACGACAGGAACAGGCCGACCGGGCGATCCGCCACGGTGCGCAGCCGGATGGCATCGTCCAGCACGGCCCGCGCATCTCCGGTCAGCGGTTCGGGCTGCCAGTAGCGCTGTTTGCGGAGCGCGCCGCTTTGCAGGTCGAAGCACAGCCAGTGGCCGTTTTCCAGCCGGTGGACGTGCTGGAAGACCGTCAGCGGCGCCGGAATGTAACGGTGGGCCAAGTAGGCATCGATCCCCTGCGGCGAGAAGTCTCGGTGCCCGGCGGGCAGGTAGGGCAGCACCGACCGCAGCAGCGAGCCGAAGGCGAACTCGCCAGCCCGGGCATCGTGGTAGTACAGCAGCGGCTTGAGACCCATGCGGTCACGGGCTGCCCAGACTTTTCTCTGGCGCCAGTCGACCACCACCAGCGCGAACATGCCGCGCAGATGCGGCAGCAGGCCTTCGAAGCCCCAGGCCTCGTAGCCACGCAGGATGAATTCGGTGTCGGAGCGCGTGTAAAAGACATGTCCGGCCCGTTCCAGTTCCTTCGCCTCGTCTTCCCAGCCATAGACTTCGCCGTTGTAGCAGATCCAGATATCGCCGGCCTCATTGCGCATCGGCTGGTCGGCGATTGGCCGCGGGTCACGGATCGACAACCTGGCATGCAGCAGGGCACTGCTCGGCGCCTGTTCGCACAGTGCCGCCTCGGCATTCCAGCCGGTCCAGTGCTGCGCGTCCGGGCCGCGACGGGACAGCGCGCTGAGCATGGCGTCGAGTACCGCAGCCGACTGCGGCCGCTTGCCGAAGAAACCGGCGATGCCGCACATCTCAGCGGCCCCTCCGGGCGAACTTCAGGAACACGCCTTCCATCCGGTCCAGCATCCGCTCCCGGCCGAAATGCTGCTGGGCGTACTGCCAGGCGGCCTCCGCCAGTCGCTCGCGTAGCGCCACGTCGTCCAGCAGGCGAGCCAGGGCATCAGCCAGCGCCGCCGCATCGCGGGGCGGCACGAACAGGCCGGTGACCTCGTGCTCCACCGCATCGCGCATGCCGCCGATCGGGGTGGTCACCACCGGCAGGCGGCAGGCCATGGCCTGCATCACCGCCTGCGACACGCCTTCGTCGCCATAGGACGGCAGTGCGAACACATCGACAGCGGGCAACCAGTGTTCGGGGTGGTCCTGGTGGCCGACGAAGCGGACCCGCTCGCCGATGGACAGAGTCGCGAGCTTCAGGTCCAGCCGGTCGCGATAGGGTCCGTCGCCGATCACCAGCAGATCGAGGTCCGGGTAGCGCGGCGCTAGTTGCTCCAGCGCCTCGAACAGGTAGGTGTGCCCCTTCCAGTCGCGCAGGGTCGCTAGGATGCCGATGTAACGCCGATCGACCGGCAGGTCGAGCGCCGCCCGCGCGGCCTGCCGGTCGGCCGGCTGGAAGCGCGTCAGATCGATACCGGTCGGGATGGAAGTCATCGTCGACGGGTTGAAATGGTTGTGCGCAACCAGCTGCTGGCGCAACGGCTCACCGGTCACGACCAAGTGCTGCACCGCGCGCTGGTAGAGCCAGAAGGTGCTGCGCCGGGTATTGATCGGCGAGGACACATGGCGGGTGCGGACCACTGGCGGCATGCCGCGCAGCCCCTTGCCGGCCAGCGCCACCAACCAGGCATCGGTCGAGCTGTGAGTGTTGACGATGTCGATATCGTGGCCATGCCGCCGAAACCAGCTACGCAGTGCCAGCAGGCCCGGAATCCGCTTGCGTGCGATGGGCAGCGCCTGTACTGGAACGCCATAGCGGGGCGCAGCCTCAAAGATGGTCGATTCTCGAGGGCACAGCAGAGTCACCCGATGACCACGGCCAATCATCCCGGCGGCTTCCGTCAGGATGCGGATCTCCTGTCCTCCCCAGCCGCAGGAGGCTTCCGTGTGGACGATGTGTAGCGGGCGTCGGGTCATGCGGGGTTTCTCAGGAGTTCGGTTGCCGCTTCGTAGACCGGCGCAACGGAGATGTCCGCCATGTCGGATTCCGGGCGGCAGCGGCCGACGACGGCCGGGTGGTCGATCAAATGGGCCTTCGGATGGTCCTGCGGGCCGTAGACGGAAGATGGGTGCATGCAATGGTACAGCGCCACCATCGGCAGCCCGAGCGCCCCGGCCAGGTGGGTGGGGCCCGTGTCCACGCCGACGTAGAGAGACAGACGGGACATTACCGCAGCGTTTTGGCGCAAGCTGAACTGCCCTGCGGCGATAGTGACAGCCTCCGGAAATCGAGCGGCCAGTTCCTGCGCGCGGGGCTGGGAAAGATGATCGCCCAGGATCACAAAGCGGCGGTCCAGGTCGTCAGTGAGCATCCAGTCCATCATCTCGGCAAACCGGTGCGTCGGCCAGTCGCGGTAGGGCTTGGTCGGGAAGCTGGCGACTTGCAATCCGATCAGCGTCTTTCCAGCCAGGCTACGCTTTTCCAGCCAGCGATCGGCGACGACGGCCTCTTCCGGCAACACCCGGTAAGCGAGACGCCGGTCATCACAGGGGATACCCAGTGCATCGGTCAATGCGAGGCCGCGATCGACAGCCGGGGAATCCGGTGCGGCCGGGTCCACCACACGGTCGAGGTAACGCTCCGCCTCACGGTCCATTTGACAGGTACCCACGGTATAGCGGGCAACCGACCGCGCAAACCGGAGCAGCGGTACATCTTCGCCGTACACCAACGCGACGTCGTACGGTCCCCGATTCAGCAACCAGCGCTTCCACCAGACACTTTTTGGCGTAATGGTCGCCAGGCGATCGATGAAAGGCAGGTGCGCCAACACTTCCGCCCGCTTCGGATGCGCCAACACCGTCAGCTCGCCTTCCGGCAGCGCAGCCTTCAGCGCCCTGAGCGCCGGCGTCAGCAACAGGGTGTCGCCGATGCGCGAGACATTGATGACCAGCACGCGGGCGTTGGGCGCCAATTGCATCATGCTGGCGTCTCCGAGCGGAACTGCAGTCGCCACAGGCGCGCATAGACATTATCGAGCGCCAGCAGTTCTTCGTGCGTACCGCTCTCCACGATCGCCCCTTGTTGCAGTACCAAGATGCGATCGGCACGTTCGATCGTGGACAACCGGTGAGCAATCACCAGCGCCGTCCGCCCCTGCATCAACTGGTCGAGCGCGGCCTGCACCAAGCGTTCGGATTCGTTGTCGAGCGCCGAGGTTGCCTCGTCGAGCACTAGGACCGGAGCATCCCGATACAGCGCCCGTGCGATGGAGAGACGCTGCTTCTGGCCCCCAGAGAGGCGGGTACCACGTTCGCCGATGACCGTCTCGAACCCTTCCGGCAATGCCTGGATGAAATCCCAAGCGTGAGCGGCGCGAGCGACAGTCTCCAACCGCGCACGATCAACCGGCCCCGCATTGCCATAAGCAATGTTGGCGGCAACAGTATCGTTAAACAGGGCAGAATCCTGGGCAACCAACGCAAACTGACTGCGCAAGGTAGCAAGCGGCAATTCGTCGATGGGCACCCCATCCAGCAGGATGCGGCCGACTGCTGGGTCGTAAAGACGCGGCAACAGTTGAGCAAGCGTGGTCTTCCCGCTACCGGATGCACCGACCAGTGCGACCAGTTCGCCAGGTGCAACGGTCAAGTCGATCCTGTCCAGCGCCTCGCGCTCCCCCTGCGGATAACGGAAAGTGACGCCCTCGAACTTGAGTTCCCCCCGCGCGCGCGCCGTGGGCAACGTGGAGCGGCCAACATCCTCTTCCGGCACCTCGTCGATTAGCCCAAACACGCTTTCCGCCGCCGCCAAGCCCTTTTGCAGCGCCTCGTTCGCCTTGGACAACCGCTGCACCGGTTGCGACAGCATCAGCATGGCGGTGATGAAGGACATGAACTCGCCGGCATTCATGCCCCCCGCCGCGGATCGCAGACTGGCGTAGTACACCACTACAGCTAGCGCCAGCGCGACCAGCCATTGCATCAAGGCGGAATTGAAGGCGGAAGCGGCCGTCTGCTTCACGCCAAAACGGCGAACGTGATTCGCGCGCTCGCCAAAGCGAGCTGACTCATAAGCCTGCGCGCCGAACACCTTGACGCTCTTGTGCCCTTGGACGCTTTCTTCCAGCACCTGAGTCATCTCGCCGTTGGCGCGCTGCTGCTGCCGGTTGAGGCCACGCAGGCGCTTGCCGACGCGGCGAATCGACACACCGGCGACCGGCAGCAGAACCATACCGACCAGCGTCAACCGCCAGTCGAGGTAAAGCATCAGCGCAAGCTGCCCCACCACGGCGACGCTGTCCTTCACCACCACGGTGATTACGTTGACCCCTGCCTGGGTGACGTTGCCCACGTCGTTCAGGAAGCGCGACAGCAAGCGGCCGGAGGGATGCGCGTCGTAATAGCGGGAAGGAAGATTCAGCAGCCGCTCGAACATGCGAATACGCAGGTCCATGACCAGGCGGTTGGACAGCCAGGCGGCACCGAACTCGTTGAGGAACTGCGCAATGCCGCGTACGGTGAACAGCAGCACGATCATTGCCGGCACCAGCAGAGGGCTGACTTGGCCCGACATCGGCGACAGCTTGGAAAGCCCCAGCTCGCCGAGCATGCCGCGAAGCGGTGCCGGTACCGAATCTAGCGCGCGTCCGCTGAAGTTCACATTGATCAGAGGCCCCATCAGCCAAGCGAACAGCGGCTCGGTCAGCGCGGCCACCTGCGCGGCAACCAAGGCCAGCAGGACGATCCGCCAATGCGGGCGGATTTCGGCCAATAGCCGCAGATACAGGCTCGCGCTGGACGGATGATCGCCACCGGGCTTGCCGGCGGGCAACTCGGTACGGGGCGATGCGGATGGGGAATGGGCGTGCGCGGTCATGCAGGACGGATCAACGGCAATCCGTCATTCTACAGCAGTGCTTGACATCTTCGCAGTGGTCAGCCGGGCGTAGAGTGCCGTGAGCTGTCCCGCCATGATGGACAGATCGTAGCCTTCGGCAACGGTGCGAGCATGACGCCCCATCTCTGCGGCCTGCTCAGGCTGCAGATCGACCAGCACACCAATCAAACCGGCGACGTCCAATGCATCGACCACCCAACCGGTCTTACCCGGCTGTACCAGGTCGGCCGCCCCGCTGGTATGGCTCGTGACAATGGGCAGACCGCAGGCCATCGCTTCCATGAAGACGTTTCCAAAGGGCTCGTACAGCGCCGGCATCACGAATACGTCCGCACTCCCGTAATAGGGCCGTACATCCTGGGTCGTCCCCAGAAACCGGACCTGCTCGGCCACGCCGACCTCTTTTGCCAATGCCTCATAGCGGGCCTGGTGCTTGTCGCGCCCGACCACCCACAGCTCGGCAGCCGGCACGCGGGACAACGCGCGAATGGCTGTTGCCAGCCCCTTCCGCTCGAACCCAGAACCGACGAACAGCCAGACGCGGGTTTGCTCCGCCACGCCCAGCCGCGCCCGGATTTCAGCGCGATGGGTCTGCCGTACGGAGGGATGAAACTGCGCCGTATCGACGCCGAGATAAAGCACCGGGAGCTTCTCGTCCGGCAATCCGAAATGGCGCTGGACGTCGGCTTTCACCAGATTCGAAATACAGATCACCGCCTTGAGGGCCGGGTCGCGGAACATCTTTGCCTCTGCGGCGCAGGTGTAGCGATGATAAGGATTAAGCCCGTTGAGGACGCGGCGCCAGCCCGGCAGCACGCGGGCACGCTGACGCAGCCATTCCCGGTGGACGCCGTCGCCGGCCCGGTACACCTCCACGCCGGGAATCCGCTCATGGGATTGGACCAGATCGAAGCGCTCGCGGGACAACACCCGCTGTACGCCACGGGCAAAGCTCCAGTCCCGCCAGGTGCTGCCGATGTAGAAGGGATCGACCGTAATTGCCTCGCCACCGGCTTCCTTCGGCCATCGGCGGGTGATCAGCGTGATGCCGACTCCTTCGCGGGACAGCGCACCGATTGCCCGGCTGACGAAGCGCTCCGCGCCGCCGGCCGGGTTGTACTTCTGCCGGATCAACGCGATCTTCACGCGGTCTGCTCCAGCAGCTCACGCGCAGCCAGATGCACCGCGTCGGGTTGCAGTACCCGCAAGCAGTCACTGACCTTCCCGCCCCCACACCCATCGTACCCACACGGCCGACAGGCGTGCTCCCGCGACACCAGCACCCGGCTGGGCACCATCCAGGGGGCCCATTCGATGTCGCCAGACGGGCCGAACAGGGCAACCGTGGGCGTGCCCATGGCGGCGGCCATGTGCATTGGCGCGGAATCGACGCCGATGAACAGGCGGGCGCGGCCGGTCAGTGCGGCGAGTTGCGGCAGGGACAGTTGGCCGGTGAGGTCGATCACGCGGTTGGCGTTCGGGCCGGGCTTCAGCTGGGCGAGGATGGCGGCGTTCATCTCGCGCTCCATGTCGCTCGGCGCGCCAGTGAGCACCACCGGCCAGCGGTCGGCGGTGAGGCGGTCGATCAGGTCGGCCATCGCGTCGACCGGCCAGGTCTTGAACAGCCAGCGGGAGGGGGCGTGGACGTGCAGGAAGCCGCGCGGCATCAGGCCATGCTGGTGCAGCAAGGTGGAGACATGCTGCTCGGCCGCTTCGCCCGGGTGCAGCACCAGCTTGCGTTCGGCCGGCTCCGGTTGCAGGCCGAGGCGGCGTAGCGCGTCCAGGTGGTAGTCGACGGTATGGCGGGTGTTACCTCGCGCCACCGGGTAGGCGTGGGTGAAGGCCTTGGCCCAGCCGGATTTGCCGGTCTTTGGCGCGACCGACCAGCGGACACCCAGCCAGCGGGCCAGCGTCTGGCCGCGACGGTGGTCGGACAGCACGATCAGCAGGTCATAGCGACGGGCGCGAAGCGTCTTCCACAGCGCCCATTCGGCGGAGAGCTGGGCGACCGCGCCCTGGCGTTTCCAGTCCCGGCCGATGGTGTGGACCTGCGCGATGTCGGGGTGGTGGGCGATCATCGGCGCCGTGTCAGCGTAGACGAGCGCGTCCACTTCCATCTGCGGGTGGTGTCGTTTGAGAACGGAGAACACCGGGCTGGTCAGCAGCACGTCGCCATGGTGACGCAGCTTGACCACCAGCGCGCGACGCACCGCGCCGAAATCGATCGCATCCGCCGGTGCCACGCGGAAGGCCGGCACCACGGGTACGGCTTCAGTCATTCAGCGTTTCCAGCAACCGGTCGACGGTTGCCTCGTCCGGCGCAGCCAGCAGGTCTTCCACGCTCACGGTCAGCTTGTCGAGATGGGTATGGCGCACCGCGTCCTTCACCGCCAGCACATTGGCCGGGTGCATGGAGAAACGGCGCAGGCCCATCTTCATCAGCAACCGGGTGAAGCGCGGATCACCCGCGAGTTCCCCACAGACCGAGACTTCCTTGTTCAGCTGGTTGGCGACGCTGATGGTCCGGTGCAGCAGGAACAGCACGGCGGGGTGCGCAGGGTTGTACAGATGGGCCACCGTGTCGTCGCCCCGGTCCACGCCTAGCGTGTACTGCACCAGGTCGTTGGTGCCGATGGAGACGAAATCCAGCCGCTTGAGGAAATGCTCGACGATCAGCGCCGCGGCCGGGATTTCGACCATGCCGCCGACGCGGACGGCTTCGTCGAAGGCGATGCTCTCGTCCCGCAGCGACTGCTTGGCCAGCTCGATGTGCTGCAGGCACTGCTCGATCTGGGCGACCGAGGACAGCAGCGGGAACATGATCTGGATGCGGCCGAAGGCGCTCGCCCGCAGCAGTGCCCGCAACTGGGTATGGAAGATGTGCGGCTGGGCGAGGCTGAGGCGCACCCCGCACAGGCCCAGTGCCGGGTTCAGGCCGCCTTCGCGTTCGAACCAGCGCGGCAGCTTGTCGGTGCCGATGTCCAGGGTGCGGATAGTGACGGAGGCGCCGCCCAGCGTCTCAGCCACCTTGCGGTAGGCGACGAACTGCTCCTCTTCGCTCGGCAGCTCATCACGCGACAGGAACAGGAATTCGGAGCGGAACAGACCGACCGAGGTCACGCCGCAATCACGCAGGTCCTCGACGTCCGACGGCAGTTCGATATTGGCCAGCAGCTCGACCACGGTGCCGTCCTTGGTCACCGCGGCGTCGCCCTTGGTGCCAGCAAGCTGTTTCTGCCGGCGGCGCCATTGCTGCTGTTGCTTCTTGTATTGCTCCAGCTCCTCGGCGGACGGCTCGAGGATCACCACCCCGGCGCGGCCGTCGACGATGACCAGCTCGCCTTCCTTCATCATCTCCCGCGCGTTGTGCAGGGCGACGACCGAGGGGATACCCAGGCTGCGGGCAAGAATGGCGGTGTGCGAGGTCGGGCCACCGGCGTCGGTGACGAAGGCCGCGAACTCGATGTCCTTGTACTGCACCATGTCGGCAGGGCTGAGATCGTGCGCGACCAGGATGGTGTCGCGGTCGGTCGCCAGGCGAGCATGGCCGTGCTCCACCGGCCGGCCAGCCAGGGTGCGCAGCAGGCGGTCGGCTACCTGGATGACGTCGGCGCGGCGTTCGCGCAGGTAGTCTTCCTCGATCTCGTCGAACTGGGCGAGCAAGGTGTCGAGCTGCTGCATCAGCGCCCATTCGGCGTTGCAGCACTGGTCCTCGATCAGCTGCTTGGGATCGCGCGAGATGGTCGCGTCGTTGAGGATCATGATGTGCAGGCTGAGGAAAGACCCCAGCTCCGCCGGCGCATGATCCGGGATGCTGCCCCATAGCTGTTCGAGCTGCTTGCGCGTCTCGCGCACGGCGGCGTCGAAGCGAGCCAGCTCCGCCGGCACTTCGTCCGGCGGCAGCACCAGGTGCACCACGTCCACCGTGGTTTCGGACACGACGTGCACGTGTCCGATGGCAATCCCGTGGGCACCGGCGATACCACGCAG